>JAESTH010000187.1 GCA_016763695.1 Alcanivoracaceae bacterium | reverse complement strand
TTCAACATTGGGTTTTCCATTACGATATCATCATAAACCAATGATACAGGCTGAGAGGCATTTAAATCAAAATCGGTATTGCCAAGACCTCGAATATAAAATCTAGGAAAAACACGTCCAAAATCAGATTCAACAATCAAACTGGGTACTCGTCCAGAAATAAAACGTATATCTGAACCACCTGATCTTATTTCGTCAAGGATGTCGCCATTTATTGCGGTTATTGACATGGGTACATCTTGTAAGTTCTGTTCAGTTTTTTGTGCTGTTACGATCACTTCTTCCAAAGCCAATTCTTCTTTTGCTTCGTCATCTTGTGCATAAGTGGATGTAAATGGAATAAAACTGGCAAGTGCCATGCTAATGCTTAATTTAAGCAAATGCTTCTTGTTCATCTTTCTACTAATTTTCATAAATAACCCCGACAGTAATTTGGATAATAGAGGTTAATTATATTATCAATTGCTAATATTAACAAAAATTTAACAAATAAAATTGATTATATTGTCAAGAAAGTTGGATTTTTTATCATTTTTTGTAATTTATCAAGATACCTGCCCAAGTGTAAGCCATCCATAAGTGCATGATGCACCTCAACAGAAATAGGCAGGCTTATCCTACCGTCTTTTTCGTAAAATTTACCAAAGACAATTTTGGGGATAGAATCATTATTTTTAAAGTTTCTGGCATGAGAAAAACTACTAAATGATATCCAAGGGATGGAAGAATAATGAATCAGACCCAACTCATTATCTCTGGCTGCAAACTTTAAGTTACCAGTTTTTGCTTTGGCGATATCCTGTTTTGCAGAGTTATTAAAGGCTGAAAAACGGTTAAAGTAATCAAAATAGCAGAAACTGAATGTTTCATCATCTTTTAATATTGTACTACCAGCATAAATGGTATCAAATTCAACCACCCCATCATTTTTCAACCTATATCTGAATTCCTTAATCTGGTTGGCAGCAGACAATGATGCGTATAGTATACTGATGAAAAAAGAAAGTTTTTTTGATTGGCAGGATTTAACCAGATCGGTCACATCCAGTTCTGAACAGATATTAAAAAAAGGTGAGTCATATGATTTAAAAAATTTGTATTGCTCATATCTTGACCAATTATTTAAATCCAGAATCTTATACATATTTTCCTCAATAAGAAAAGGGAGCATATACACTCCCTTTTTAATTTCTAATTATTCCACCTATCTTATTTGATAGATAAATCATGTAATCTATTGGCATCTAAACGTGAATAATAAGCTGCAACATTTTCCATATCATTTTCTGTTAAAGTAGCTGCAAAACCTGACATAATTGCATTTTTTCTCGCACCTGACTTATAATCCATCAGTGCCCTAACCATATAATCAGCAAACTGACCTGCTAATTTTGGGTAAGTATCATTGATACCCTGACCATCTAATCCATGACAGGCTTGACAAATCTGCTCTACCTTTTTTTGACCTGCTAAACTGTCACCACCAGCAAACGATACTGATGAAAATAATAATCCCAGTAATATAGTTCTTATAATAGTCTTTTTCATATTAACTCCTTATTTCAATGATGCAAAGTAAGCAGACATATCAGCAATATCCTGATCGGACAAGCTGCCTGCCTGAGCTTTCATGGTAGAGTGCGAACGCTCACCAGAACGATAGGCTTTTAATGCACTGACTATATAGGCTTCATTTTGCCCACCTAAACGTGGCACATGGTATGATGGATATGCGTTCATGTAAAATTTTATTCCATGACAACCTGTACAAGTATAAGATATTAACTTGCCATTTTCTGCATTTCCTGCAGCCAATAGCTGTGAACCAAATGTCATTAGTAACAACACTAATAATAATTTTTTCATTCTACCCTCTGTAAAAAAAATTGTTGCAGAATTATACATTGATAAGTTGAAACTTTCACGAATGATATGAATATTATTTATAATTATCCTTAATATTAGAGATATTTAATATAATAATTATGGACAAGCCAACTCAAGTGCCTATAGAATAACTAATTTGAATTAGCAGAGAACTATTAAAATGAAGAAACATTCTCATTTATTAATAAGTATATTAATTTTTGTATTAGCCATGACAGGTAAGCATGGTTTCACCAAATTAATGTCATCACCAGGTGAAATCGATGATGCCTTTGAAGATATTCTTGAGGAAAACAGATGATACCAATATTTTTGAAAAATAAACCTGTTTCGCGCTGGCATATTTTATGTGTGATTGTTTTATTTTTAAATCTTATTTCCTGTGACTCTGAAAAAATAGCGACAAACTTGGACAATAAAATAAAAATCATCTCGCTTGCACCTCATCTAACCGATTTAACTCAATCAGCTGGAGCAATAAACAATTTGGTTGGCGTGGTTTCTTACGCTGATTCCACAACTAGTGAATTTGATGATATTCAGATAGTGGGTGATGCTTTTAAACTAGATTATGAAAGCATCATTGCATTAAAACCAGATTATATTTTAAGCTGGAAAGGCGGTACGCCCATTTTTGTTATTGAAAAACTCAAGTCTCTCAATTTTAATCTTATTGAAACTGAGATAAATACGCTGGCTGATATTCCAAAAACCATTGCACAAATCGCTAGTTTGACTAACACTCATGATGATGCCAATAAGAATATCATGCTATTTAATGAAAAGTTAACTGAATTAAAAAACCAGAATCACCAACGCCAAAGCACATTTATTGAAACATATAACAAGCCTCTTTACACAGTATCAGCCAAGCACTGGATGAGTGAAGCCGCATCTATTTGTGGCTATGAAAATATTTTTCAAAACATGTCGCAATTATCTGCTACTGTAACTCTAGAAGCGGTGATTAGTAAAAATCCACAATCTATTATCAATATATCCCCAAACACAGATGAACAATGGCAACAATGGCAAGATTTAGCTGCCGTCAAAAACAAACAGATTATCACCATATCTCCTGACTATTTTTCACGCCCTAGCATGCAATTGCTAAAGGGTATCGCAATTTTATGTGATTTTTAGGGTTTAATTATAATCGTTTTTTTAGATTTCTGCTTTCACAGGGGTGAAAATTATAAGTTACAATATTAGCAATCATAATCAATACTGATTTTCTTGGTTTTTGGAATAGACTGACAGCTGAGAATGTAGCCTTTTTCCAGTTCCCAGTCTTCCAGCGAATAATTGTTAATCATTTCAACTTGCCCCTCTCGCAATTTACAGCGACAAGTTGCACATACACCCGCTTTACAGGAATATGGCATTTTTATTTTGGCATCTAAAGCTGCATCTAACAGGGTTTTTTCTTCTCCTTCTTTGATCTCATAATGAGAAGTCACACCATCAATTGTGACCATCACTCCGCTGTCAACTTTCGCGGTTTTTTGTTTATCCGTTATCACCTGCCCTTCTGATAGAAATTGTTCTGAGTGGATAATTTTTGATGAGACATTATTTTCCATTAAGACCTTACTCACTTCATCTATCATGCCACCAGGACCACATAGATAATACCCGACCACATCTAGGTTTTTTAATTCTTTGTCAAATATTTTATTTACTTTATCTTTATCTATCCTGCCTGAAAACAGGGCAATATCTATCGGTTCCTGACTGAGAAAATAGCTGATTGATAAACGTTGTTGAAACTCGTCCTTTAAGTCAGTTAATTGTCTTTTTAATAAAGTACTCTCTACCGTCGAGTTGCCATAGTATAAATTAATCTGGCTATTTGAATTGTACAGAACCTCATATATCATGGACATGATTGGCGTGATTCCACTGCCTGCTGCAAAAAAGGCATAGGTTTTATCATTTTGTGATGACAAGGAAAAATGCCCCGTTGGAGGCATTACTTCGATAGTTTGACCTATTTCATATTCAGACTGAGCAGCTTGAGAAAACTTTCCATCTACTATTTTTTTGATTAATATTTTAATTTCATCACTCTTAGTTGCTGAGAGGATTGAATAACTACGCCTAATTTCTTCTCCATCAATCATTTTTTTAAATGTCAGATGCTGCCCCGCATGCCAAATAAAAGTGCCTTTATAATATTCTGGCACATCTAAAGTCCAGATGACTGCATCGTTTGTTTCTTGTTGTATGTTTTTTATTTTTACTTTATGAAATTTATACATATAATTTTATTTTTTATTTTTGAGGTATGCTCATAACTGCGGTCAGATGGAATAGATATTCTCACTGAATTTCGTATATAAATATACCTCTATTTAATGACATTTAAAATAATCAAAGGGTTCTAGGCAATCTGTACATCTATACAGTGCCTTGCATGCAGTTGAGCCAAACTGACTGATTAATTCGACCTGTTGTGACTGACATTGTGGGCAAATAATTTTACCTGTTTTTGTTGGTGGCATTATGCCATATTCAAACAGCACCTTTTTACCATGTTCAGTCATCCAGTCGGTTGTCCAAGCTGGTGAAAGTTTGGTGATGACTATAATCTCTTTAGAAAATTCACCAGATAATAGCTCAACAATACTCTGCTCCATCAACTCCATGGCAGGGCAACCAGAGTATGTTGGTGTTATGGTCACTTCAATCGTCATATCTGAAGAACTTACATTTCTAATAACACCTAAGTCCTGTAGTGACAACACAGGTATTTCTGGGTCAGTTACCCCTTTTAATACTTTTAAAATTTGTTGGTTACTACCATTCACAATCTGGATAGGCCCTCTGTAAAAACTGCATTTCACACAACATTAATCCCAAATATTCACTGTGATGACCATTTAATCCTCCTGTGGCCTTCCAGCCTGTTTTGGGGATTGTTAATGCTGTACTGGCTAACCATTCTTTCACATCTGCTTCCCAATGTATTTTCAGGTGTATTGGGTCAGCCGCTATGCCTTGTTCTACCAAATCATCCAGTTCTTCACTTTCTTCGAATAACTCATGGGTATAGTGCCACAGCTCATTTAATGCATTTTGCAGTCGGTCAATGCTCTCCTTAGTTCCATGGGCTAACCTTTGCATCCATAATTGGCTTCTCTCTAAATGATAAGTTACTTCTTTTAGCGATTTTTCTGCAATTTCTGCTAAGCTTTGATTACTACTACCTGAAAGTATTGTATATAAGTGAACATGATAAACATCCATAAAGTATTGACGAAGCATGGTATGGGCAAAGTCTCCATTTGGTTGCTCAACCAGAATGACATTTTTAAATCCGATGGCATCTCTTAGAAAAGCCAAATCATCGGCAGTACTGCCATCGCCTTTAATTTCAGCGGCCAAATTCAACAACATTTGTGCCTGTCCAAGAATATCCAAACTGGTATTTGTTAATGCCAAGTCTTCTTCTAAAAATGGCCCATGACCACACCATTGCGCTAACCTTTGTCCAAGAATCAGAGTATTATCTGCCAAGTTCTGTATATAATTATACATTAGATA
This sequence comes from Alcanivoracaceae bacterium, assembly GCA_016763695.1. Lineage (GTDB taxonomy): Bacteria > Pseudomonadota > Gammaproteobacteria > Xanthomonadales > Marinicellaceae > NORP309. The sequence continues at coordinate 19,915 of JAESTH010000187.1, read as the reverse complement.
TTTTTTACCTCTTTATCGATCTCATAGAAACTGGGATGACGATATATTTTATCCTCAGCGGGGGCGAAGTAAGCGTCTTTATCACTGGGATTTGATGAAACTATCTGAGACGAATCAACCACCCAAATACTTTCCCCCTCTTCTCTACGAGTATATAGATCCCTGGCATTTTGTAATGCCATTTGTGAGTCTGTGGCATGTAACGAGCCAACATGTTTATGGCTTAAACCTGATTTTGCTCTTAAAAATATTTCATATAATTTCATTATGCCACCTCTTTTTTATTGTCTTTGCTGTTTTGCAGTTTCTTTGCGTAAGCTTCCGCAGCCTCACGTACCCAGGCACCATCTTTATGAGCTTTTATGCGTGCAGCCATACGCTGCTGGTTACATGGACCATTACCTTTTATTACATTTACAAACTCTTTCCAGTCTATTTCTCCATGTGTATAACTGCCTGTTGCATCATCTAGCTTCAAGTGTTTATCAGGAATAGTCAATCCCAAATATTCTGCCTGTGGAACGGTTGCATCAATAAATTTTTGTCTCAAATCATCATTACTAAAACGTTTTATTTTCCATTTCATGGATTGTGATGAATGCGGTGAGTCTTTATCACTGGGGCCAAACATCATCAATGCAGGCCACCAAAAACGGTTGATTGCATCCTGTGCCATGGCTTTTTGCTGTGCGGTTCCATGTGCCATTTTCACCATGATTTCATAACCCTGTCTTTGATGAAAACTTTCTTCTTTACAAATACGCACCATTGAACGTGAATAAGGCCCATAAGATGTTCGGCAAAGAGCAACCTGATTCATAATAGCCGCACCATCAACCAACCAGCCCACTGCACCAATATCTGCCCAGTTCAGAGTAGGATAGTTAAAAATACTGGAATATTTAGCTTTACCACTGAGCAAATCATCATACATTTTTTTACGTGATTCACCCAAAGTCTCTGCTGCCGAATAAAGGTATAAACCATGTCCAGCTTCATCTTGTATTTTGGCCAGCAAAATCAATTTTCTTTTTAGGGTTGGTGCACGAGTCACCCAATTGGCTTCAGGTAATTGTCCAACAATTTCAGAATGGGCATGCTGGGATATTTGTCGAATCAAAGTTTTCCGGTATGCAGCTGGCATCCAGTCTCGAGGTTCTATCTTTTCTTCTTTATCAATTCGTGCTTGAAAGGCTGCTAGCAATTCTACGGGTTCATCACCTGCTGCTGAGTCTCTTAGACCTTGTGAATACATGTTTTTCCTCGCTTTAAGTAGGGTGGGCTTGCCCACCAATCAGGTAAACGGTGGGCAAGCCCACCCTACAGTTTAGTTTTACACCATTATGGCCTTAAATATATTGATAACTATCAAGTATTTTAAATATTACTATGTTATCTATAATCGTAACACTCTCAATACCTGAAAGATATATTCATATTTCAGCATTCATGATTTTCTAACAACATGGCCATTCCCTGACCGACTCCTATGCATAAAGTACATAGGGCATATTTGCTCTTCTTGCCATCATTATTTAGTCTTTGCAATTGTCTACTAGCCGTTAAAATCAATCGTGCTCCACTCATACCAAGTGGGTGCCCCAATGCTATGGCTCCACCATTTGGGTTAACACGTTTGTCATCATCGGCTATATTTAACTCTCTTAGTACGGCTAATGATTGTGCTGCAAAAGCTTCATTTAACTCAATAACATCTATATCATTTATTGTTAAACCATGTTTCTTCAAGAGCTTTTTTGTGGCAGCAACAGGACCAATCCCCATTATCTTTGGTTCCACACCTACTGCAACTGTGCCCAATATTTTGGCTAGTGGCCTTAAATTATGTTCCTTCACCGCCCTATCTGAAGCAATAATTAATGCACAGGCACCATCATTAACGCCTGATGCGTTCGCTGCTGTCACAGTACCGCCATCCTGCTTAAATGGAGCCCTTAGTGTTGCTAGTTTATCTAATGGCGTTTATCTGGGATGTTCATCTGTTGAAAAAACCACAGCAGCACCTTTGCGCTGCGGTATTGCTATTGAAACGATTTCCTCATCAAACCCACCATTCGCTTGTGCCCGCGCAGTTTTATTTTGACTATTAAAAGCAAATAAGTCCTGATCCTGACGACTGATATTAAACTGTTGTGCTACATTTTCTGCGGTTTCTGGCATAGAATCTATACCATGTAGTTTTTTCAATTGTTTATTTACAAAACGCCAACCTATTGTTGTGTCGAATATTTCTGCTGATCTTGAATAGGCCGCTTGTGCTTTAGGCATAACAAACGGGGCTCTTGACATGGATTCTACCCCACCTGCAATAATTAAATCCGCTTCTCCTGTCGCAATGTTTCGAGCAGCCATGGCAACCGCGTCCAAACCGGATGCACATAATCGATTGATGGTTACCCCTGGTACATTAGTTGGCAAACCCGCAAGTAATGCCGACATTCTTGCGACATTACGGTTGTCTTCACCTGCCTGATTAGCACAGCCCGCAATAACATCTTCTATCAGTTCAGGCTTTAAGCCAGGGTTTCTTGTCAGTAGCTCTTTAATTACGTGAGCAAGCATATCATCTGGACGAATGGTGGCTAAAGCACCACCAAATCGACCAATTGGTGTACGTATGCCATCACAAATATATGCTGAATTTAGTTTTGTCATTTATCCCCAATGGTTTTTTAAATCGCGGAGGTGAGTGCTGCCCCCCTCCACATTTATGGTTGATAATTAAATTATTCGTTTCTTTTCAACGTATTTTAAAAAGTTGCTTTGCTTCGCTGAATAGTTACAATTATTCTTCTTCATCATCACCTTCCATGAAGGCAATTTTTGCAAGGCTGACTAATTTTTCTTTCTTGGAAAGGCGAATCAATGTGACACCTTGCGTATTTCTACCAACCGTGGAAATTCCACTGGCTTTGGTTCTAACCAGCGTGCCACCATTGCTGATCAACATGATTTCATCTTTTTCTGTTACCTGGCAAGCTCCAACAACACTACCATTTCGTTTGGAACACTGAATGGCTATGACGCCTTGGCCGCCACGGTTAATTTTTCTAAATTCGTCTAGTTTGGTTTGCTTGCCAAACCCATTTTCTGTGCAAACCAATACATTGCCATCATCAGCAACAAACATGGAAACAACTTTTTGCTCTTCTTTAAGCTTAATTCCCCTCACCCCTCGAGCTGTTCTGCCCATTGCTCTGACATTTGACTCATCAAATCTCACACACTTACCCCCTGAGGTAAACAGTAAGACTTCTTTTGTCCCATCGGTAATTTCAACATTAATCAAGTGATCGCCTTCAAGCAAATCAAGACCAATAACGCCATTTGCTCTTGGGTTGGAGAAGTTTGTTAATGCGCTTTTCTTCACTATACCTTTTGAGGTGGCAAAGAATATAAATTTATCTTCTTCATATTCTCGGATAGGTAAAATAGCCGTGATTCTTTCTTCTTTTTCCAGTGGTAACAAGTTAACCAGTGGTTTTCCTCTGGCTATTCTTGATGCCATTGGTAATTCATAAACTTTTAACCAATAGAGTTTGCCCTTGTTACTGAAGCACAACAGAGTATCATGCGTATTGGTTACCCATAAACGCTCAACAAAATCTTCTTCTTTCATCTTGGTTGCAACTTTACCTTTACCGCCACGTCGTTGTGACTGGTATACATCAAGCTGTTGCATTTTGGCATAACCAGCATGAGACAGTGTTACCACCACCTCTTCCTCAGTAATGAGATCTTCCATGGTTAGATGCATTTGGTGCTGTATAATAACAGAACGGCGTTCATCACCAAAATTGGCTTTAACTTCTTCCAACTCTTCTCTAACCACTTCTAACAATCTATCGGGGTTAGTCAATATTTCAATGAACTCCTGAATTTTTACTATAATTTCCTTAAATTCATTGGTTAATTTTTCCTGCTCCAGACCAGTTAATCTATGTAACTGTAAATCCAGAATAGCTTTAGCCTGAACTGGAGACAATTGATAACCATCATCAAAGATACCATATTCTTCAGCTAAATCTTCAGGCCTGCATAAATTGGCTTCACCAGACAACATGGTTTTGATTAATGATGACTGCCAACGCTTGGCTAATAGGGCTTCTCGTGCGGCAGCTGGGTTAGCTGAGGCTTTGATCAGGGCAATGATTTCATCAATATTAGCTAAAGCTATAGCCAGTCCTTCTAAAATATGGGCTCTTGCTCTGGCTTTTTTCAATAAAAACAGGGTTCTTCGAACAACTACTTCTCTTCTGTGCTTAAGGAAAGCATTGATAATCTGTCTTAAGGTTAACAGTTCTGGCTGGCCATCAACCAACGCCACCATATTCATACCAAATACCGTTTGTAACTGAGTCAACTTAAACAATTGATTAAGCATGACTTCAGCCACTTCACCGCGTCGCATTTCAATGATGACCCGCATTCCGTCTTTATCAGATTCATCACGTAATGCGGTGATTCCTTCAATGCGTTTTATTTTTTGTAATTCGGCAATTTTCTCAATTAATCTTGCTTTGTTAACCTGATAGGGAAGTTCATCAACAACTATGGTTTGCTTACCCGTTGATTCATCTATTTCAATATGCGTTTTTGCGCGCATATAAATTTTTCCCTTGCCTGTTTCATAAGCTTCACGAATGCCTTTTGCACCGTTAATTATGGCAGCTGTCGGAAAATCAGGACCAGGTAGATGTTGCATGAGCTCATCTAGGGTGATAGCCTGATTATGTGACATGGCAATAACGGCATTTATCACTTCAACAATGTTGTGGGGAGGTATGTTTGTTGCCATACCTACAGCTATACCTGATGAACCATTCACCAATAAAGTGGGCACCCGTGAAGGCAATACAGCTGGCTCATGCTCGGTTTCATCATAGTTAGCAGTAAAATCGACTGTTTCCTTATCAATATCAGCCAACAATTGATGGGCGATTTTTGACATACGAATCTCTGTATATCGCATGGCTGCCGCGGAATCACCATCCACAGAACCAAAGTTTCCCTGACCATCTACCAACATATATCTCAAAGAAAATGGCTGTGCCATTCTAACTATTGTGTCATAAACGGCAGTGTCGCCATGGGGGTGGTATTTACCGATGACATCACCGACTATACGAGCTGATTTTTTATAAGTTTTATTCCAGTCATTTCCCAGTTCGCTCATGGCATAAAGCACACGCCGATGCACTGGTTTCAAGCCATCTCTCACATCAGGAAGGGCTCGTCCTACGATTACACTCATGGCATAATCCAAGTAGGATTTTTTCATTTCGTCTTCGAGATTTACTTTTAGAATTTCGGTGGTTTCATCGACCATTATTTAGTTTCCCAGTAGCAATTTTCCAATCGATGGATTATAACATACAGCGCCTAAAATGTATTAAGTAAAATTCAAATTTAACAGATGATTTGCTTTGTTAATGTGATTAACTATTATCTAAGAATTGTTAATAATTTTTCGACTTTCATGGGCTTAAAGAAATAATATCCCTGACCGTAATCAACGCCAATCTGAGTTAATTTATCCGCGCTATTTTTATCTTCAATCCCCTCTGCAATTACTGTCATATCCAGACGTTTTGCCATGTCTGCAATAACTTCCAGTATAACCATACTTTTAGGTTTGGTATCTATAGATTTAATAAATGCCTGATCAATCTTTATGGTATGAAAATCCAGCTCAAGCAGGTGTAAAAAACCAGAATAACCCGTACCAAAGTCATCAAGTGACAACTTAAAACCAAAGGCATTACATTCATCTATCCATGTTAGCACTTTTTTATAATCCACCACTTGGCTTTCGGTGATTTCAATTTTAATATCATTGGGATCTATATGGTATTTCTTTGTGATTTTTTTTATTTCATCAAGGAAACTCTTAGCCTTTAATTGTGCTGCAGAAACATTTATGCTCATAAATAAAGCTGGCAATAATGGGTTAGATTTATTGCGAATCTGCTGGAATACGGTTAACTGTTTACAGGCACTATCAAAAATCTTTAAACCCATCGGTATAATGAAATCACTTTCTTCTGCTAATGTGATAAATTCAAAAGGTGAAACCATGCCTTTTTCTGGATGCTGCCACCTGCTCAATGCCTCAAACCCAGCTATACTCCCATCTTTTAAATTAACTATAGGCTGATATACATTTATAATTTCATTGTCATCAAAAGCCTGAAACAGCTCTTTTTCAAACCTTATTTTATGTACTCCTTCTGTTACAACAATATTTTCGTCATCCATCACCAGCCCTTTATAGGCATCATTGTTCAACAGGTTTCTAATTCTTCTCAGCAACAGATCCATTACGCCACGAATAATTGGGTCTGAATTTTGCAGCCTCTTGGTGATTTGCTCTTTATCAATAACCAATAATTCTATATCTGTCTCGGCAAATGCACTAACCGTCCTTGCTTCATTATTAATCACTCCCATTTCTCCCAACAGTTCACCCCTGCCAAGTGATGCAATTCTACTATCTTTAAAATGCTTACTATATAAACCAACAATTCCCAGCTCAACGATATATGCACAATCTGCCTCATCACCAGCCTCGAATACTTGCTCGCCTTTTTTTAATGTGATTATATGATTTCTAATTGCCATGGATTAGAATCCTACCATAAATTTGTTTTCATTATGAATGTATCTTAACAAATCTGCATAATCTTGATCCTGTACGATATAAAGTTAGGTTGATATCGACCATTTTGCTTAACTCATTATCCCTAATCTCAATATAGACACACGAATTGTAGTGCAAACAATTGGAACCTAAAATGAACATGAAAATACCGAGCCATCCTATTGGTGATGGGATGTTTTTCTGATTTACAAGGTGTTTCATAGAATTGTGTTATAAACGTGTTTTCCATGTCAGGATTAGGGCTTATAATAAGCTCATGAATCAACAGCAAATAATTTATGCAAACCCAATTTAATAACCCTTTTTATCAGTTATCATTACACAGATATCCATTTAACAACAATCAAAAACTTCAGGCATGGGATGCCAGTGATGAATATATGCTTGAACATTTAGCAAACAAGGAAAAGTTTTTATCAAATGGTCGTGTTTTAATCTTTAATGATACATTTGGCGCCCTATCTCTAGCATTACAGGATTATAACCCTTGTGTTATTACCGATTCTTATATTAGCAAGCAGGGCATCATTTATAATGCAAAACATAACAATATTGATTTAGAAAAAATAACAATTTACGATAGCCTTACTGAGTTGAATACGAGTTATGATCTTGTTTTAATTAAAACTCCAAAAACCCTGGATTATTTACGTTATTTTCTTGCCAAAATTCGACCTTATCTACACGAAAAATCACAATTAATCATAGCTGGCATGATTAAATCCACTCCCAAGACCGTCTGGAAAATTCTTGAAGAGATGCTAGGAGAGACCAACACTTCTTTAGCTAAAAAGAAAGCACGTCTCATTTTTGTCAAACCTGAAAAAGACAATACTGATACACCATTCCCTATTCATTTCATACAGGAAAAAACCAATTATAAAATCTATAGTCACGCCAATGTATTTTCAAAGAAATCCATGGATATTGGCAGCCGATTTTTATTACAAAATTTACCAACACTTAATCATATTAAAACCATCGTAGATTTGGGTTGCGGTAACGGTATCGTAGGATTAAATCTAGCAGCTATTTATCCACAAGCAACTGTTATCTTTACTGATGAATCTTATATGGCAATAGCATCAGCCAGGTTAACTGTCATGTCTAACCTAGACTCAGTTGAAAAGCATCAGTTTAATATTGACAACTGCCTGGATGGCATTGAAAGTCATTCGATAGATTTAATCGTGTGCAACCCGCCTTTTCATCAATCTTATAGTATTGGCTCACATATCGCATTGCAGATGTTTCAGCAATCGTTTAAGGCGCTGAAAAAAGGTGGGCATTTAATTGTTATTGCCAATAGACACCTACCCTATCATACACATTTGAAAAGAATTTTTGGTAAGGTCGAGAATCTTGCTGGAAATAACAAGTTTTCAATTTTCAATATGGTCAAATAGTATTATTGTTTGCTAATATTCAACGTAAATTTATATTAACAGATGAAATCTCAATATTTCCTTGTTATAATTTTGCCGATTTGACACAAATTGACAGCATGATCGATATCACATTTCATCATGAAAATTCATTACAGTTTTATAATAGGAAATAATAAATGAAAAACACACTCAAACTTTATATGGTTTTAACCATCCTTATGCTACATTTCAGCATGCAGGCCTCTGCTACATTAATGGAACAAATACTAGAAGATACAAAATATATTAACTTAGAAATCTCTCCAGATGGCAATCATTTTGCCATGACCTATAAAGATGGAGATAAAATTAATATGTCCATATTTGATATTTCAACAACCCCAATGAAAGTCACATCTGGTGTCTCACTCGGTGGAGATTTGAGTGTCTGGGATATTTATTGGGCTAATAATCACCGTGTAATATATTCAGTACTCATATCCAGAAGTTGGTATAATGAATATAAATCTACTGGAGAAATGTTTGGAATTGATATTGATGGCAGCAACCATGATGTTATTTTTGGTCAGCGCGCTGCAAACAATAATCGTACTGGTGCTGCAGCTGCAGCTTCAAGGATTAAAGGAGCTGAATCTGAATTAGCAACTTTTGAAATGATTGATTTATTACCAAACGATGATAATTTTGTCTTAATTAAATCCACTCCATTCAATGCTAAAGATTCTGTCCCCACCGTATATAAACTGAACATCAATAATGGTAAAAAGAAAAAAATCACAACACTTCCATTGCCTAGATCTAACGCTATAACAGATATTAATGGACATTTAAGATATGCCAATGGTATTGATAAAAACGGAAAAAGTAAACTCTATAAATGGGAAGACCAAAAGTGGAATATTGCTTTAGAATACTATGGCAACAAAGGAGGAGCCACTCCTATAGCCATTTCTGATGAATACATTTATATGACTGATGATGCTGATAATGAACTAGATGGCTTATATCGCATCAACATCACAGATAACAAGAGAGAGTTGTTATACCGTCATGAATTCACAGATATTTCACAAATTTACATTAACCCAAATACACAGCATCCATACTTGGTGGTTACTGACCCTGCCAAAGAGGAGTATCATTATTTTGAAGAATCAGGAAACCTAGCCACCACCCATAAAAAATTAACGAGAGCATTTAAAGGTAGTATGGTTCATATCATTTCTTTTACCGAAGACTTAAACAAAATGATTGTCAGGGTAAGCAGTGATAAAGTTTTTGGTGAATTTTATTTATTTGATCGAGTTACACAAAATGCAGCTTTTATTGCCAGTCAAAAACCCAAGTTAAAAAGTAGTCAACTGGCATCCATGCAACCCATCTCCTATGAGAATAGAGATGGCAAAACCATTCGCGGTTTTTTTACCAAGGCTACAGGGCTAGCTGATGATAAAACAGCTCCTTTAGTGGTTATGCCTCATGGTGGCCCACAAGATAGAGACTATTGGCAATTTGATAGCCAGGTTCAGGTTTTGGCAACTAATGGCTTTTCTGTTCTGCAAATCAATTTTACTGGCAGTTCCGGATATGGTAAAGACTTCCGATATGGTAGTAATAAACAATGGGGAGATCTCGTACAAGATGACATTACCGATGGCACAAACTGGGCCATTGAAAATGGATTGGTAGCAAGGGACAAAGTTTGTATATATGGTTTCAGTTTTGGTGGTTATTCCGCATTGATGAGTGTTATCAGACAGCCAGACCTATATCAATGTGCTGCAGGAGGTGGCGGCGTCTATGATCTTGGTTTAATGTATAAAGCAGAAGACATAAACCAGTTATTATGGGGCAAGGAATATTTGCAAGGAGCCATTGGTGAAGACGAGCAAGAGCTGAAAAGAAACTCCCCTACCTATAACACTGATAAAATCAAAGTACCTGTATTTATTGCGCATGGTAAAAATGATACACGAGTACCTCCTAAGCAAGCAAAAAAACTGGTTAAAATGCTAAAGAAATCAGGAGTACCACACGAAGTGGCGTACTATGCAAAAGAAGGCCATGGTTTCGCAGATTTAGACAATCGAATTAAATTTAATCAGCAACTACTCAAGTTCCTAAAGAAACACTTATCGAAATAAATTCCCCCTAAGATCTTTGCCTTATGGCAAAGGTCTTAGACTCCCTGTATAAATTTTAACTGCCAGCCTGTTGAATAAACCATTTTTTGATTGGAGAATTATTTAACAAATTTAATCCCAAGGTTCTTATGGGTTTTTTTATATGACTATCATCGACAAATAAATGATGTAACAAACTCATCATTTGAGAGGTTTCTTTTACTTTTGATATTCTTCTTCTTTGGTATTTTCTCAAAGATATTCGTAGTAGCTCTTGGTCTTTTAATATATTTAGGTCAAGTAAGCTGAATAGCTGTTTAATATCTCCGATTCCCAAGTTAACACCCTGCCCCGCCAATGGGTGAACACCATGAGCACTGTCTCCACATAACACTATGCGATTGAGAAAATATTTTTCAGCATCCAATTGTGTCAATGGAAAGGCTGCACGCTCACTGATGAGTTTAACAGCACCAAAATCATGCGCTATGGCTTGAGTCACTCCTTCTTCAAAATCCAGCTTTGAACAATTCAGCCAGTGTGAATGTTTTCCCTCAGGCAGACTCCAGACAATAGAGAAAACATTATTTTCAATGGGTAAAATTCCGATTGGACCGCCATCATTGAATGCCTGTAAAGCTGTTTCTGCTGGTGCTTTTTCTAATTTAATATATGCCACCAGACCTCTTTGTCCATATGGCTTTTCTTTAATATTTATCCCTGCGCTTTTACGCACGAATGAGTTCCTGCCTTCAGCTGCGATCAATAGTCTACTTTTATAGCTATCTCCATTATTTAACTCTACCCTTATTTGCAAACCATCATTTTCTATATTTTTAATACTATTTTCTTCAATAAAATCACAATTATTGCCATGTTTCAAGGTATGCCAAGCTGCCTGAACCAGATTATTGTTCTCCATTAAATAACCCAGACATTGTTGCTGTGAAAAATCTGCTTCAAACTCTATTTTGGCAGTTGTGTGATTTGTTGCTCGATTATCCCACACTTTCATTTGTGTATAGGCCTGAATTCTTGCTGCCAATAAATGACTATAAATACCCAAGTCTTTTAAGGTACATATATTATCCCAGGATATAGCTGATACACGTAAATCCCTTTGTGAATCAGGGTTTAACTTTTTCATTTTGCCTGCTTCAATTAATAATACTGAAAATCCGGCTTTTATGGCAGCAACAGCAGCGATTGATCCAATCATGCCACCTCCCGAAATAATAATATCGTACCTTTTCATCGATACCTCAATAACGGTGGTGTGTGTTTACCTCGGTAGCCTGATGCCCGAGTAAATAGCTCCGACTTTGCCCCAGACATGTGATCTAATGTTAATAACCCAACTGACCTAATGCCAGAAACCAATGATTCATCAATCTTAAACCAATTCATCAAATCATCTGTGTATTTCATGGTTTGATTTTGATCCAATTCTATGCTCTGTTGGTATTCATTTAAGGTTTCATCAGCACCAATATCAATCTTGTTTTTTATTGAGCATATTAATACCTCAACCAGCATCGCTACATCTCTGACGGCCAAATTTAATCCTTGTGCAGATACAGGACTCATGCTGTGAGCAGCATTGCCTAATAAGATTACTCTTGACTTAACCTGTCGTGGCACTTTTACCAAATATAATGGATAAGAGCTGCGTTTGCCCACTTTTATAAATTGACCAAGCCTATAACCAAACTGTGTTTGTGCCTGTTGTATAAAGTCTCTATCAGATAATTTCAATATTTCTACTGCTTTTTCATTGGTGAGAGTCCAGACAAAACCACAACGATTATTAACAAATGGCAGCAATGCCGTTGGACCTGATGTGGTTAATCGCTCATAAGCACAGTTATTGTGTTTAAGCTCTGGGGTTATATTACAGATTATTGCAGTTCTTTCATAGGATTTAATTTGCGTTTCTAACTGTAGGCTTTTTCTGATAAATGATTGCACTCCATCTGCAGCTAACATTAAGCTGGCCGTTAATTTCTTTTTGTCATGGTTAACGTCATATTCCACCTCTATGAAATGGGCATAAGAGGTAAAAGCCGTGACGCAAGCGGGGCATATCACTTTAATAGCCGCATGATCTTCTATTTTCTGCTTTAATGCTATACCTAATACTTTAGCTTCTACAATATAGGCCAATGCCTCAACTTTTAGTTGTTTAGCATCAAAAATGACCGTGCCAAAATGGCCTTTATTAGACACATGCACTTTATTTATTGGGGTTAAATATTCAGATAGTTCATCCCAGATACCCAGGTTTTTCCAGAAACAAATTGACGCTCTGTTTACAACCAGGGTGCGGTCATCATAACTGGGGTGAGTATCATTCTCAGCAAGGGTATTTTCCAATAAACATATTGTTAAATCATATTTTGATAATGCCAGTGCAGCAGCCATACCAACCATACCACCACCTACAATGGTAATATCATATCGCTCAACATCTTGATGATTCAATTGTTTTTCATATGACTTGTTGTTTTGCTTTATCACTTCTCACCACTTCTAACTGTTTGAGATAATCTGCATCCATTTCTGTGACATATTCATTTGAAAAACAAGAGGTATCAAAACTAGTAATGTATTTATTTCCATCCGAACAGGCTGCAATTAAATCTGGCAATGTTTGATATATGACTTTGTCAGCTCCCAATATTTTCCCAATTTCTTCTTCACTGCGATTGAATGCGACCAGCTCATTGGCTGCCGGCATATCAATTCCATAGACATTGGGATATCTTACAGGTGGTGCAGCTGATGCAAAGTAAACTTTTTTTGCACCAGCATCTCTTGCCATCTGAATAATTTGCGTTGAAGTGGTTCCACGAACAATAGAATCATCAACCAACAATACTGTTTTCCCTCTGAACTCCAGATCTATGGCATTAAGTTTTCGTTTAACTGATTTTACCCTCTCTTCCTGACCTGGCATAATAAAAGTACGACCAATATATCTATTTTTTACAAAGCCTTCTCTAAACTTCACTCCCAGTCGATAAGCCAATGGAATAGCGCTGGTTCTTGAGGTGTCAGGTATAGGGATAACTACATCAATGTCATGATCAGGCATATCTCTTAAAATTTTATCCGCCAGCGACTCTCCCATTCTTAATCTGGCTTTGTGCACAGATATATTATCAATGATAGAGTCTTCACGAGAAAAATAGACAAACTCAAATATACAGGGAGTGTGTTGCTTAATTTCAGAACACTGTTGCCTGTATAACTTATTGTCAATACCAATTAAGATAGCCTCACCAGGATTGACATCATCCAGTAACTCGTAACCATGTAAATCCAAAGCGACACTTTCTGATGCCAGCATATATTCATATTGTTGGTTAACCAGTTTTCGACCAATAACCAGTGGCCGAATACCATTGGGATCTCTAAAACCAATAATGCCGTGGCCAGGAATCATTGCCACCACCGCAAAACCGCCAATACACCTTTTATTTAAGGCCGAAATTGCATCAAACACCATCGCTGCTGACAATGATGATTCATTACTTTTTTGCAACTCGTGTGCCAGTACATTGAGCAGCACTTCAGAATCTGATCCTGTATTAATATGCCTTCTGTCCTGTTCAAACAATTCTTTTCTTAATTGTTTGGTATTGACTAGATTACCATTATGCGCTAATACAATCCCATAGGGAGAGTTAACATAAAATGGCTGTGCCTCCAGGCGATTATCTCCTCCTGCAGTAGGATATCTAGTATGACCTATGCCCATGTTTCCATGTAGCTTCTTGACATTATCAGAATTAAAAACATCACGAACCAGTCCATTATCTTTCACCAGGGCAATTGTTCTGTTGTCGCAGGTAGCAATTCCTGCTGCGTCTTGACCTCTATGTTGTAATACTGTCAAACATTCATAGATAGTTGAAGCCACATTGGATTGGCTAACAAGTCCTATTACTCCACACATTTATTATTCCTCATCTGATTCATTTTTTTTCTGCTTTTTAAGTGTGTCTGCGACCACGTCTTTTATCATTCTCTCAATTTCAGATTCATTATCTTTTTCTACAAATGTAAAGTAACCTGAAAACTCATCGGGCATATTCAGCCTAACCCATTCTGATATTTTACTAAATTTTGGTGCTAATTTTGATTGTTGCCACCACGGGTCTTCTGATAAGGGAGTAGCCTTGATAAAAAATGTTATGGCAACTATTGCAATTAAAGCTCTTAAAGCTCCAAAAAACATACCAAAAAATCTATCTGTACCACTTAACCCTGTTTTTTTAACTAGCTTACCGACAATAAAATTAATTATTCCACCTATGATCAATGCAGCCAAAAACAAGGCAACAAATGCAATTAAATGTCTTGCTGATGGCACTTCTATCCAATTTATTAAGCTGTCTGCACCCACATCAACAAAGTGATAAGCGACCCAAAATGCTCCCAACCAAATCAACAGTGATAAAACTTCCTTTATCAATCCTCTAAATAAACTGACTATTACAGAAAGACTAATAATACCAATAAATACATAATCCAGCCAATTCATTATCGTATGACCTTTTGTTTTTCATGGGGCTTTAATAGTCCATCCAAGCTCATTTTCTTTTTAATATTGTTTTTTTCAACCTGCGCTTCTTCTCTTGTTGCATAAGGTCCAATTCTCACCCTATAAAGTATTTGTTTTTTTGAGTTTATGATTTCGTCAACGAAAGTAACAAAACCTTTATCCCGAATTTTATCTCTTAATTTCATCGAATTGGTTTGATTTGAAAAGCTTCCAATCTGCACAATCCAACCTGTATCGAGTTGGATTTCGGCAGCCTGCATAGATTCCAGGTTTAGCACTTCAATGCTGGGCTTGCCAATATTAAAATTATGCTGCTGTAATTTTTTACTTAATTTTTCTGCATCAACAAGCAGCTTAAACTGCTGTGAATAGACCATATACAAATTTTTGCTTTTATCTTTCTCAACTATCGCTTTAAGTCCAGTATTTATAATTCTGGCCTTTAACTGTTGAGCATTTTTTTGTTGAGAAAAAGAACCTAATTTAACCCTGTAAGCTTTACCAGATCCTCGCTCTTTTGGCAATGGATCTTTACTCACTGTTTTATTTTTTTTAGGATCTACAGCTTCCATTTCTTTTGAATCAGACTGTTTATCATGACTGGGTTTTGTTACAGGAACAATATTATCGGCTTGTTTTTTCTCAACAACTTTATCTTTATTGCGAGAAACTGAGTTATCAACCACATCAATAATTGTTTCATGCCTTTTTATAGGCTCTTTTCTGACAGTATCTACGGGGTTATCCTTTTCTGCTAGAGTCGTTTTGGAGTCAATAGATATAACCTTGTGTTTTAGATCCTCTGGTTCTCCAGGAATTTCGATGGAAATTGTCTGATTTCTATTACTAATACCATCATCAAAGACCATAGGTACAAATATAACAACCAATGCAATGATAACCGATGCACCAACCAATCTTTGTTTCAATGCTAATTCCACCACTATCTCCTATTTGTATTTATTCATTAATTCTATAAAGTCTTCAAAATTTAATTCTTTCTGACCAAAATCCTTGTTTTGCAAAGATTTAACTGTAATTAACCCTGTGTTTAATTCATTTTCACCAATTATTATAGCGAATTGCGCAGATAGTTTATCAGCTTTTTTAAATTGAGACTTAAAACTTCCTGGATTATGGTTGACGTATAAATTTAATTTTGGCAAATAGTTTCTGATTTTCTCAGATAACTTGTTAATATACTTATTATTTATTGAGTTATCGATTATTAAACATGCATCAACATTATTTTCCTGTTGCCATAAATTTAAATCCTTTATCAATTCAACAATTCTATCAACTCCCATAGCAAAACCCACTGCTGGAGTATTTTTGCCTCCCTGCAACTCAACCAGCGAGTCGTATCTTCCGCCAGCACATATTGCCCCTTGCGAGCCTAAATCTGTAGTTATCCACTCAAAAACAGTTCTGGAGTAATAGTCAAGCCCTCTAACCAATTTTGGATTAACTATATAATTGATACCACACTCATCTAATATTTGTTTCAGCTGTTCAAAGTGATTGATAGATTCTTCATCAAGGTAATCGCTCAAAATAGGAGCATTTTTCACAATTGCTTGCATCTTTGGGTTTTTAGAATCCAAAATTCTTAAGGGGTTAGATTCCAGGCGTCTTTGCGCATCTTCGTCTAAATCATCCTGATGTTTATTGAAGTACTCAATGAGCACTTTGCGATATCTTTTTCTGGCTTCACTTGTTCCTAATGAATTAATTTCTAAGCTAATATTCGGCAAACCAATTTGTTGCCATAATCTTGCCGTCATTAAGATTAATTCTGCATCTGCTTGTGCATCACCAATATTGAAAATTTCAGCACCAATTTGAGTAAACTGGCGGTTTCGACCCTTTTGCGGTCTTTCATAACGAAACATTGGCCCTTTGTACCACAGCTTTTGAGTTGCTCCCCGATTGCATAGATCATTTTGAATCACTGCCCTTACACAACCAGCAGTACCTTCTGGTCTCAGACTTATTGAGTGTCCAGACCGACTATCAAAACTAAACATTTCCTTTTCTACCACATCGGTAGATTCACCAATTGCGGTATGAAACAATTCTGTTTTTTCAAGCAGGGGAAATCTTATTTCCTGAAAATAATACGAATGAAAAACTTGTTGGACTATTGCTTCGACTCTTTGCCAAATCCATACTTCTGATGGCAAGGTATCGTACATACCTCGCAGGTGTGACACTTGTTTTCTCAAAACCAATTCCTAAATATAACACATTGTGTATTTTAGAAATATTTACTCAATAATAATACTAAATTTATATTAATATGAAATAAATATTCTTTCTTAGCTTATCTGCATATCAACTTTCAATTGGCCAGTTAAAATCAGCGATGTCTTTTATTGAATATTTTGACAAGTCTACGGCCTCATCATTGATTGTTACGGTTACATTTTTTTCATTACCAATTCTAAAATGTAAAGGGTGATTGGATTCTAAAATAATACTACCAGGTTGTAATAAGTCATTATGTAGTTTTGACCCATCCATTTTTTCCACTTTAACCCAACTGGTTTCTTTCGCTTCAATAATTATTTTGTATGCAGAATCAACAATGGACTTGGAACTTTCTTCATTAGCTTTTAATACAGTTTCAGCACTCAAAGCATCTGTTGACAGCATTGGGATGGTTATTTCAACTTGATTATTATCTGAATTTGTATCATTTGAAGGAATCAGTGACGAGTAATGATAGGACTCTTCCTTTGTTTCATTTTCAGCGATACTCATATCAATATTTTGCTGATCAGATATTGAATTTGAGCTTAAACTGTTTTTATCGACAATTTTAATATTATTTCTATTATTTACTGAAAAATCTGAATAATTTTTGAGCAGATACCAACCACTAAAACTAATGATCAACACTAAAAAAGTGCCTAATAAATAACTAGCCATGTTTTTTGAATGTCGCTTTAGTTTTATACCCTTGGTTAAATTTGCGCTGGTATTTATTAATGGCACATCAAGCTCTATCTTTGGAATTAATTTGAGATATTTTTCAGCATCAATATCCAGAAGTGCTGTATAATGGATTAAATAACCTCTCACATAAGTATATGCACCCAAGTCCATAAACTCACTATTTTCCATTTTCCTGATGGTCTCTGCGGTTAATTTTAATTTTGTTGATACATCTGATAATGACAGTCCTTTATCTTTTCTTATTGTTCTTAAATCGTTATTATTAGTATTAGTATTTTCGGACTTCATTTTATTTCCTCACTTTATATTTTTTAGAGATTCAGAATCGGGGAATTCTCTCTTTAATGTTGTCAAATAATTTGTTGCGAGACCTTTATTGTGTAACGCTTTTTGTATTTTATATCCTGCCGCCAGCATTTCTGAAGAAGGCTTAACGATATTTTCCAGACGCTGTAAAAAAGCGCGGGCTTTCATGTGATTATTTTGCCCCAAATATATCTGCATTAAATAATACAAGGTATTGGGTTGCTTACTATTTATACTTAATGCTTTTCTAAAAAAGACTTCTGCCTGTGCATTATTCTTAGCTTTATGCGCACACACTCCTGCATTTTCATAAGCCGAGGCTGGTGTTTTATATTGAGGGTTATCAACCACTTCCTGATATTTTTCTATTGCTAACTCATAAAACCCTCTTTGACATAAAAAATTCGCATAGTTATTTGTGATATTAGGTGAGCCATTATTATATTTTATTGATAATTTATAATGCTTTTTTGCACTATCAAACAAGCCCATTTGATCATATACATTGGCCAACATAGAATGTGCAAGTGCGTATTCTGGGTTTATCGCCACCGCTTTTTTAAATTTCACCAGAGCAACTTCTACGTCACCCACCCTACCACGTTTTAAATAACCCACTCCCAGATCGAGATTTATTTTTTCTGCAGAACCAGATACAACCTGATTTGTATGTTCAGTACGAACATTGTTTTGACTATATTTTTTTGCCCCATTCGGGGCACAAGAGGATATCAACAATAGTGAAATCAAAGAAATAATTAATTTTTCAAATGGCATAGTTTAAGAAACCCTCATTTTAATTGTGTTAGAACGGCGAGTTCTATCGTGAAACTCCCCTGCCAGCTGACCACAAGCTGCATTTATATCATCGCCACGGGTTTTTCTTACCGTCGTAACAATACGGCTTTTTTCACATATATTTTGAAATAACTCTACCGATTCAGGCAAAGATCTTTGGTAATCATTTCCAGGAAATGGATTAAAAGGGATTAAATTTATTTTACAAGGGGTTTTTGCTAAAATCTTTATCAGTGCTCGAGCATGTTCCGGCTTATCATTAACTCCCTTGATTAAAGTATACTCAAAAGTGATTTTCGCTTTTCTTTTATCTTTGACATAATCTTTACATGCCTTTAACAATGTTTCAATATTATATTTTTTATTTAGCGGTACTAATTTATTTCGCAATAAATCCATCGGCGCATGTAGTGAAACTGCTAATGACACATCTATATCATCTTTTAACTGATAGATATAAGGCACCATTCCCGATGTGCTTACAGTCACTCTTCTACTGGCTAGGCCAAAACCGTAATCATCTAACATAATCTTCAATGCAGGTAAGACCCGAGCATAATTTGCCAAAGGTTCACCCATACCCATTAACACCACATTGGTTATTTTTCTATTTTTACTTGATTGTCCCAACTCTTTTGCCGCAACCCAAACTTGTCCAATAATTTCTGCTGTGGTTAAATGGCGATTAAAGCCCTGTGCTCCAGTTGCACAAAATGAACAATTCAAAGAACAGCCAATTTGCGAGGAAATACATAAGGTGCCTCGTTTCTTTTCTGGAATATAGACCGTTTCAATGGCATTGCCTTCTTTCATTTGCAATAACCATTTAATCGTTCCATCTTTAGATTTTTTCTCACTGACAACTTGAGGCACTTCCAAAGTTGAGAACTGCTGCATCTTTGATCTTAATAATTTACTAAAATTTGTATAATCATCAAAATCTGACTCATAATGGTGATAGAGCCCTTTCATAAACTGAGCTGCACGGTATTTTTGCTCACCAATCTTAGCAAACAGCTTTTCTAATGCAGCCCGGTCTAAGCCGAGGAGATTTATTTTATCATCTTTCAACTTTTTCCATTATTCTATTTAG
>JAESTH010000186.1 GCA_016763695.1 Alcanivoracaceae bacterium | reverse complement strand
TTTTTATAGGACACATTATTCGGGTTGGACTCATAGAGTTCTTTACCTAATTTTGAGCGTTCTTCATAAAACTGCAAAGCTTTTTCAAGATGGCCAAGAGAGCTGTGGGTTTCTCCGAGTTTTGAATATGAAATTGCCAGGCCATTTTTATAGGACACATTATTCGGGTTGGACTCATAGAGTTCTTTACCTAATTTTGAGCGTTCTTCATAAAACTGCAAAGCTTTATCCAGATGGCCAAGAGAGCTGTGGGTTGAACCGAGTTTTTCATAAGAAATTGCCAGGCCATTTTTAAAGGACACATTATTCGGGTTGGACTCATAGAGCTCTTGCATGAGCGTGCTAAAGTCTGTAAAGTTTTGCATAGCCAAATCTAGATTGCCCAGAAGTGTGTAGGTACCACCCAGTTTTGAACAAACAAAAGCTAAATTGTTTTTCAAATGACTATCTTTAGGATGTAACTTATAGAGTTCTCCAATAAATGAGGCAGAACTGTCAAAATACTTTAAAGCCAGTTCTAAATTACCATAGGTACGATAAAAATTGGCAATATTGCCAAGTAATGTGACTATTGTGTCGTTTGCTTTTGCCAGATAGGGCATAAGAGTTTCTGCATACTGGACGGTGCTAATGGCGATCTCATGCGCTATATAAATATGACCTGTGTTAGTCTCGTAATCTAAATGAGCAATTAATGTAGTGAGTAAGGGTTCACAATCCTGATAGAGTCGGTCTTTATTTTGTTGTCGGGCTATTTCTGAGATGATCGGATTGGTTTTAAAGCTTTGTGCCTGTTGGTTATAATTGAGCCATGACTTTTGTGCCAGTTGTAATAGTTGCTTGTGCAGGTCAGTTACATCGGGGAAATAGTCTTTTAAATCCTTATAGGCAATACTGAGGGCTGGCAACACCGCAAAGACCGATAATATCGCCTGTTGAATATCAGTGAGTTCACCGAGCTTATACATGGCAAGTATGATAGCTTCGGGTTTGGCTGCCCTCAGGCTATAGTCAGTTAAGACAACTTTACTTTGACTGAGTCCCAATACGCCGGTGCTTTGTAGATCATCCAGTAATTGTTTGAGTGGATAGGGTTTTTCCAAGTCGCTGTTTAATTGATTGAGGTTTTTGGATAACAGTTCAATCACCAGCGTGTTGTAATCTATGGCTAGCAGGATTTTGTTGAGCAACGGTTCTTCACTGTCCTGATAGCTGTGGTAGTAATGTTTAAAAAGCGTGCTGGCATCAGTTGGGTTTAGATGATCAATGGCTAATACTTGCAGTTCGTGAAATTCGGTGATTCGACTGGTTAACAGCAGGTGTATATTGCTGAGTTTACGTAACAGTTGATAATTATTTTCCATATCCTCTAAATCATTGGCATTATCGATCACCAGCAAGACTGGTGAGTCCAGTTCTGCCAGTTCTCCTATGGTCGCCTCAATTCGTTGTGCTTTACTGCTATTATCGGCAAAACGCAGCCCTAATATGAGTGAGATATTAACAAATACCTCTTCTATACCTGATTCTGCCACTACCCAGATTAAGTATTTATATTGATTGAGATACTGATGATAATAAGCCGAGGCGATGGTGGTTTTGCCTATGCCTCCTTCGCCGTTAACCAGTAATAAGATATTTTCACTATCATTGAATATTGTATGGATTTGCTTAAGTTGCTCATCACGCCCAACCATAAAACTGATTGGATTACTGACCTTATTACCTAATCTTTTATTGGGTTTTTGGTGGGTATTGTCGCCTTTGTCGGCATAATCAGAATCATCTAATAATTTTTTCTGTATTTCTAGTTGCAACTCTTCGTTAAACTGAATCCATAGATTATCAAAGTTTGTGTAATTGGGAGGAAAATAACCCAACTGCTTTAATCTTTTTTTAAAGGCAGTTAAACTTGGTTGTATGTTTGTTCTGATGTTTTTAAAATAGCAGATGATTTGTGGTTTGCGCCTATGCATAAATTCAGCATGGGCTATATTAAACTCTTCTTCTGTGTACATGCCTACTTTTCTGTAGGCAAGCAACACAAACAGGTCAGCCTGTTTGATCTTTTTATTGTACTCATCCTGTGAACATGTTGGTGACATCTGTGCTGACAGCTCTTCCCATATTTCCAGATGAATAAATAAGTCTTTATCGGCTAAGGATTTGTTAAGTCGATTGATCTTATGCACAAATTTTTTTCTATCCGCCTTTAATTCATAGGATGAGGCCAAAAATATTTTTATTATTTTCATATATTATCAAGTGGTGATCTATACAACATCATGTTTTGTTGGGTATTTGTGGTCAGTATAGCATAAAATACAAATAGCTACATTTTGAAAATATGCTGAATAATTTAACTAAACCACCACAATTAAAATCTTTTGATCTTGATCTTCGCCACGTGCTCCGTGTCCGCCGTGCGAAATAATCTTTTTGTTTTTTGTGCAAATATTCAGCACAACTCCAATGATGGGCGAGGCCCATCTTACATTTTTCATCACCCACTCTACCTGTGTTTTTCGGTAGAGACAAGGCATGCCTTGTCTCTACAACAATGCCCCCTGTACTTTACACATATTTGAAATACACCAAATTCATAGCAAATAACAAGCTTTTGATCTTGACCTTCGCCGCGAGCTCCGTGATCGCCGCGCGAAATAATCTTGTGCTTTTGGCCCAGACAATCATCAAAAGCTGAGCATAAATTTCGATATTTGACTCGAGTATTTTTCATTAATAGTGAAAATGAAAATTTCTACATTAAATCTACTCTTGCATTTACATAAATTACATTATATAATTTTATAATAATTCTGAGCATCTGGATAATAATAGCCAGAAGCACAAACATATCCAAATAGGCCAATAGAGCAATAATTTTCAAACAGACTTTTTGAAAATTTATGGATTATTT
Source organism: Alcanivoracaceae bacterium (assembly GCA_016763695.1). Classification (GTDB taxonomy): domain Bacteria; phylum Pseudomonadota; class Gammaproteobacteria; order Xanthomonadales; family Marinicellaceae; genus NORP309. Next base: position 18,377 of record JAESTH010000186.1, on the reverse strand, counting down.
TTTTTATAATAAATATCAGCAACTACTTTACAGTAAAATTGACAGCTAAAAATCAGAGGAGATTTTGAATGTTAGAAAAGCGAGAATAAACAAAAAACCTAAAAAACATGGTCTAATTTGTTTATCGCGCTCAATAACATAAATTTGGATTTCATTCATTGGATTGACTATCATTATTAATGAGTTATTTTGATGACGTGAAGTATCTTTTGGGTTTTTATAATTAACGGGGAGTTAACTATGTCTAAATTTCAATATACAAATGATATGTTGATGACAATTCTAAACGCATCTACCATAGGAATGTTAGTTATCAATTCTGATGGTGAAATCGTCTTTTCCAATAAAAAAATTGAAATTATATTTGGATACAATGAAAGCGAGTTATTTGGTCAACATATTGATTTACTTTTAAGAAATGAGTTGCGAGAAGGGCATAAAGAGAAAGTCAACGACTTTATTGAAAAACCTGAATCCAAGAAGATGTTGACAGGACGACCTTTACCAGGAATGACTAAAAACAAACACATCATAATTGTTGAAGTTGGTTTGGTGCCAATAACCATTGAGAAAAAAGATTATGTACTGGCATCTATATTTAATGATTACAAATAATTTGCACCAGTTCGGTGAGATCAAATTTTAAAGATATATGTTATTGAATTATCATTGGTTTCACCGCGTATTCTCCTATCTTTTAATTGTGCGTTTATTATTCGTGTAAATATTAACCAATACTGTCGGTTAATTCATTACTAGCTGATTTATTAGTTTATGCTTGACCGAGAAAGTAATCGTAGCGAAGGAAAGCTTGGTTTGAGGCAATAATTCTTCATGGTTTGAGGATAATAGTGCGCTATTTGACGAGAATCATGGATAATTTTGACCATATCCTGCTTTTCCACAGTAGATTATTCTTTCTCGGTCAAGCACTAATTATATCCATTAAAATTATTCAGTTGGATAGTAATAACTATTGACCTATACGACTACAAAATATCAGTTTCCCTGACTATTGACAAACTTCACCTTATCTTTTTCACTGGCCTTTTCTTTACATTCACCCTTGATTATTGATTCAGTCATACTAAAATAACTGTCCGTTTCAATATATCCCTGTTGACAATAACCACTTTTTGTTAAATTAAACTTTAGTCTATCCCAGATACGTTCCTGTGCTTTTTGTTGCATTTCTTCACGGTTACTGGTGCTACCACGGTCTCCTCCGCGCATACCTTTTCCACCACCTCTTCTGCCTTTTCCGCCACTAGATTTACGGCCACCATAGTGACCTTTAGGTTTTTGTATGCTTATACTCAAACTAAATTGCTTCACTCCAGCATCAGTAATATTAGTCACAAATACCTCAGTAGTATCTGGCTTTTTTCTCGGGGCGCCTGCACAGGATAAAAGTAATAATGAAATAATCAAAATATAAAAAGGTTGGATAAACTTCATAAGAAACCTACTAAGTAATAAATATTACCGCCACAGTAACATCCAAATCTGCAACAAATTTGAATATATTGTTAAGGTTTTGTAATTGTTTAAAATTTTTACTTTTAACCCTAGGCCTGTACTCCGCTCACCCTGCAATATTATCTTTTATTGTAAATTTAATATGTAGCTATACAATTTTTTCAATAATGACCTGAGGTTTAGAAACTGGTTTTGAGCTAATTTTTATATTTTTCAATAATTCAGCACTGGCTGCATCTGCTTGTTTTTTACTATTGGCATGCACAAAGGCAATGGGCTTATCCAGTGCAAGCTGATCACCTATATGACAAAATTCGCTAAAACCCACAGAATAATCAATCTTGTCAGTTGCCATACGCCTACCACCACCCAGATCAACCACCCCAAGACCAATTAAGCGTGTGTCCATCTCTGCAAGAAAACCCGCCTGTTTGGCATAGATGGGTTGGATAACAGCCGCTTTAGCTAAATACTTATCAGGATTTTCCAGTAAGTCACTGGGGCCGCCCAGCGCACTGACCATTTTTGCAAAGGTTTCTGCTGCCTGGCCTGAAGTTAGTACTTTATCTATCATCTGCAATGCTTCACTCTGGCTGTGCGCCAGAGATCCCTGTATCAACATTTCGCTACAGATGGTCATCACCAGTTCATGTAAAACCGGTTCCTGTTTCTTTAAGGTCAGATAATCAATGGTCTCCTGTACTTCCAGAGCATTACCCGCAGTGTAGCCAATAACCTGGCTCATATCGGTAATAATGGCCGTGGTATTGACGCTGGATACATCAACGATGGCACGTGCCAGCAACTGTGCATCTTTAAGATCAACCATAAACGCACCGCTGCCAGTCTTGATATCCATGACCAGAGCATCCAGACCCTCAGCCAGTTTCTTGGATAATATTGAAGCGGTAATTAATGGAATACAATCAACCGTTGCGGTGACATCTCTGGTGGCGTAAAAGCGTTTATCTGCGGGTGCCAGGTTGGCTGTCTGTCCTATTATGGCACAGCCCACTGTTTTAACGGTTTGACGAAACAGGTCATTATCTGGTGAAACATTGTAACCAGCAATCGCATCAAATTTATCCAACGTTCCGCCAGTATGTCCCAAACCACGACCAGAAATCATCGGTACATAGCCACCACAGGCAGCAATAATCGGTGCCAGCATTAAACTTATTTTATCACCCACTCCACCGGTGGAATGTTTATCCAAAACTGGCCCATCCAGATGCATGTCCTGCCAGTCCATCACCTCACCAGAGTTGACCATGCTTTGGGTAAAGTCCTTACGCTCTTGGGCATTCATATCTTTAAAGTAGATCGCCATGGCAAAAGCCGCAATCTGTCCTTCACTGACTGTATTATTGGCAATGCCTTGGATGAAAAAATCTATTTCTGCCTGTGATAGCACTTTGCCATCACGCTTGTTTTTTATTATTTCTTGGGGGAGGAATGTCACAAAATTATACCTTGTAAATGTTGTTTTGGAAGCATGCTTTTATGTAATACTCCAACGATGATGACTTTATCATCATTAAAATAGTAATAAATCACATGGCTACCACAGGGAAAGCCAAATGCCATATTATTTATGTCTGGTTTTTGAATACCTAATAATGGGTTTTTAAATAACAATATTATCATCTGACGTAACTCTTTAACATATTTAACAGATTGTTGTTTTCCCCACTTTTTAAATGTATACCTCTTAATTGATTTTAATTGCTGTTTTGTTACATCAAGTATGACCAGTCTTCTCATTCTTCAAAATCACTTGCAACCAATTTATCTAAAAATTCAATTCCATCATCAGTATATAAACCATTTTCTATCTCATATTCTGCCTGTTTAAATCTATTTTTTAACATTTGTAACTTCAATTCTTCTGTGGCTTCATAATCTTCAATTGAAACAACAACGGCTACTGGCTTACCGTTTTTATCTATCTGCACAGGTGCATTTTGAACCTTCATTAACATCTCGCCAAAATGTGTTTTTGCTTTATTTGCTGTTAGTATTTCCATGATACTTCTCAATGTTTCGTTCGATTCGTTTATTTTAAACAATATATGGACGAATTACAAATTTATTTATAACTGTTCAGCGAGATTAAATGAGCAGCCAGTTCAAAACACCTCAAATAGTGAGCAAAATTAAATTTATTTAAACATAATTTTCAACGGTGATTTATGGTAAGGTAATTGGCTGATAAATCAACATGAAATCACATTATGAAAAATAGCTTATTCGCTCTAATACTTTCTATCGTATGCTTTACGACCTGGGCAACCGACAAAGATGAAGAAAAGAAGTGGGATGTCAATAACCCGCCTGGACAGTCAACTTTTGCCTCCATTAATACCACAACTGGCACATGGATGAATATTGATGTCAGCCCTGATGGCAAGTTGATTACTTTTGACTTATTGGGTGACATATATACCATGCCAATAACAGGGGGCACAGCCAGTAATATTACCAACTCCATGGCTTGGGATATGCAACCGCGTTTTTCACCTGATGGCCAGTCACTGGCTTTTACTTCTGACCAGGGTGGTGGTGACAATATCTGGACGATGGATATTGATGGCAGCACACAACATCAGGTCACTAAAGAGAGTTTTAGATTGCTCAATACTCCAGCCTGGTCACCTGATGGACAATATATTGTTGCCCGCAAACATTTCACAGGAATGCGCTCTGTTGGTGCAGGAGAAATATGGATGTACCATAAGTCTGGTGGAGATGGTATACAACTCAATAAAAGACCCAATGAACAAAAGGATTTAGGGGAGCCCATCTTTACAGCTGATGGCAAGCACGTATTGTACTCTCGTGATGCGACACCTGGTAAATATTTTGAGTATTCTAAAGATTCCAATAATCAGATTTATGATATTGAGGCCATTGATTTAAAAACAGGCGAAATTGATGTTTGGGTCAGTGGTGCTGGTGGTGCCGTACGCCCCACTCCATCGCCTGATGGCAAGACTCTGGCATTTGTACGCAGGGTGCGCAATCAGTCTACTTTATTTTTACAGGACAGGCAAAGCGGTAAACTGACCGCAATCTATGCTAACTTGGAGCGAGATATGCAGGAAACCTGGGCGATTCATGGTGTTTATCCTGCTTTCGCATGGACTGCAAATGGTAAAGAAATTGTGTTTTATGCCAAGGGTAAAATTCATAAAATTGATGTTGCCAGCAAAGCTGTCAATAATATCCCTTTTAAGGTTGATGACAAACGCAAGATTTTAAATACTGTCACGGTAAAAGTAAACCCCGCACCTGATGAGTTTAATGCCAAAATGTTACGCTGGTTGCAAAAATCGGCTGATGAGAAAATGGCTGTCTTTCAAGCACTGGGATATATTTACACTGTAAAGCTACCCAATGGCAAGCCAAAAAGATTAACTAAACAAACCCATAGTTTTGAACAGCACCCCAGGTTCTCAGCTGATGGAAAATCAATTGTTTATACAACCTGGAATGATGTAAATTTAGGCACTGTTCAATTGGCATCTCTATCAGGAAAATCTAAACAGATAACTAAAAAACCAGGTCATTATATCAACCCAGCCCTATCTGCGGATGGAAAATCCATCGTTTTCGAGGCCATAGCTGGCGGTTATTTAACCTCTGCATTATATTCACAGGAAACAGGTATATTTGTCATTGATAGAAACACCGCAAAAAGAACATTGATTGATAAAAGCGGTGCTGATCCTTTTTTTGCAAAAAACTCTGATCGGGTTTTTTATAGAAAATCTGAGACAAAAGATGAGATTATTACCACTCAACTAGTCAGTACTGATTTGACAGGTAATGAGCAAGAACAACATTATTCTGGTGCATGGATTACTGACTTTAGCATTTCACCCAATAATAAATGGTTGGCATTTATCCAAAACTTACAGGTTTATGTGACACCTTATATCCAAAGCGGTAAATTTATTGCGACAGGCTCTAAAGCAGCTAATCTGCCAGTTCAAAAGTTTTCAAAAAATGCAGGTAACTATCTCACATGGTTACAGGACTCCAGTCAATTATCATGGGCACTGGGACCTGTAATTTATCAGCAAAAGATCAGTGACAAGTTTGAATACTTGGGTGGTAATAAAGACAACAAAGCACAAAGCACAGAGATTACTTTTAAAATTAAAGCAGATAAACCCAGTGCCAATATTGTGTTGAAAGGTGCGACTATTATTACTATGGACGGCGATAAGGTAATTGATAATGGCATGATCATTATTAAGGACAATAGAATTGTAGACATTGGTAAAGGCCTTGACATCCCTGCTTCAGCTAAAGTTATTGATGTGACGGGTAAGACTATTATGCCAGGAATCGTCGATGTACACTGGCATGGACCCTATGCCAATAATCAGATCATTCCACAAACCAATTGGCATGCACTAGCGAACCTCGCATTTGGGGTCACAACGGAACACAACCCATCTGCAGATACTGCCGCAGTATTTTCTGCCAGTGAGATGCAACAGGCTGGTATTGTCTTAGCACCTCGGACATTTTCAACAGGTACTATTTTATACGGTGCCGCACATTTTTTAACCGCCCCTGTTGAAAATCTGGATGATGCCATTGGCCATTTGCAAAGAATGAAATCTGTCGGTGCTTTTTCGGTAAAAAGCTATAATCAACCCAGACGTGAACAACGCCAACAAATCATCGAGGCCGCCAGACAAACCAATTTAATGGTGGTGCCAGAAGGAGGTTCACTATTGCAACATAATTTAAGCATGATCATTGATGGTCATACTGGTATTGAACATTCTATTCCCGTTGCGGCCATTTATGATGATGTTTTACAATTGTGGTCACAATCAGGGACTGCATACACCCCAACTTTGATTGTGGGTTATGGTGGCATCTGGGGTGAAAAATACTGGTATGATACAACCGAAGTTTGGAAACATCCGTTATTAAGCAAGTATGTACCTGATTTTATTTTACATCCCACCTCTATACGCAGGACAAAAGCACCACTGGAGGATTACAACCACATCAGAAATGCTGAGGTTGCCACAAAATTACAAAATGCGGGTGTTAAAGTTATGTTGGGTGCCCACGGTCAACGCGAAGGTTTGGGCGCTCATTGGGAAATGTGGATGTTTGCCCAAGGTGGCATGTCAGCTTTAAATGTTATCAAGGCAGCAACAATAGATGGAGCCAAATACATTGGTATGGACAAAGACCTGGGGTCACTAGAAAAAGGCAAATTAGCTGATTTAATTATTCTTAATGCCAACCCCTTAACAGACATTAGAAATTCTGACAAAATTGATCAGGTCATGCTGAATGGTCGACTATATGATGCACAAACCATGAATCAGTTATATCCTCAGCAAATAGCAAGAAAAGCCTTTTATTTTGAAAAAAATTAAAGCTCACCCCATATTTGTATAAGGTATTTATCAATTTTTTATTTAGTGTCTGACCGAGAAAGGAATCGTAGCGAGGAAAAGACTGGTTTGAAGCAAAATATTTCATTATTTGAGGAGAATAGCTGGCTATTTGACGAGAATAATGGATTGTTTGATCAAATCCAGCTTTTCCGCAGTAGATTACTTCTTTCTCGGTCAGGCACTATTTAATTTAAACCTGTTAAAATAGACAAGCCCCATGAAAATGGGGCTTTTTACAATCTTAATGAAAGAAATAAAAGGACAGTAAAGCTCTTTTAATACAGCTCAGGAAGCTCGATTTTCTTCTTTACCTTATTATGTTTGATTAAATTTAAGCCATTTCCATTGATATACTTTAGCCACTGGCTTTGATTAAGCTCAGATTCGCTGCCTGAATTATATAACTGTAATTCAAGATCATCGATTAATTGCTGCATTTGTTGATTAAGCCATGGTTTAATTTGACTCAGGTTAGTCACTTGATGCTTGTGATGCTGTTGATTCCACCAACTTAATAAATATTTTTGTAAGTTTGCTGGTGAGTTATCATTGATTGCAGAAATAATATGCTTTTTACTTATTACTGGCAACTTCTTTTCGTTTTTTTCTGTTGCTGTTTTTGTCTGCTTTTTAAAGTAGAAGATGAAAGTGATTAACCACATCAGTGCAAAAATTGCGGTTAACACTTTCCAGAGAAGATTATCCTTTTCTATTACCTTAATTGACACTGGTAATTGCTGCTGTGATTCTGTAACTACTTCAGACTTAGCCTGCTTTTGCGGCTCCATTATACTACCAATCACAGGTTTTTCTACCCCAAACTCTCCGGCATCAACCTGGATGGTGACTGGTGGCAATTTTGCATATTCAATTTTATCAGTCCTGGTATTATACCACTCTAGTTGATATTCAGGAATCCTGATCGCTCCCGCCTGTGTTGGAATCAGTGCAAGTTTAACCTGCTTCCAGGCTTTGACTGTTTCTGATGTTTTCTCAGTCTGAGTTTGAGGTCGATCTGGATAAACCCTCATATTATCAATATCACCAAGGTCAATATCTGGGATTTGGGTTTCACTGAGACCTTCAATGTAAAGAGTGATGGTTCGGGTGATTGGTTCTCCCACTTTATAGGGCTGTTTTGTCCATTGTTGCGAAACTTGCACTTTGGTTGCTGGTATCCAGTCTTTACCTATTGATTTTTGAGGTATAGGTTTAATCTCAAGGGACAGGGGTTTAGAAACAGCTCTCACGGGTTTACCTGTAGAAAACATGCTAAAGCTTCTTCTGGATGTGTTATCTCTGCCATTAAAGATGATAGGATTCATATTTAGGGTGCCATTTTTTTCAGCAAAAAGAGCATAATGCCTCTCTATCACTGTATAATTTTTACCATTTCTATTGGTTGTATAGTTTGCTCCTTTATCTAATTGTGAAACGATGGTATTGGATATAATGGGCTCAGACAGGTTTCCTTCACTTAATGCAATAGAGTAGAAAAGTTTGACGGTAAGAATTATTTGCTCTTTGACAAAGGCACTACTTTTGTTAGTTGCCACTTCGATAAATAGATCACCACTTGCTTTAGTATTTGGATCTGAATTACTAATGGTGATTTGAATTGGTTTAGTTAAAAATTGGCCCAATTTTATTGGTGGTATGGTGTTTTTTCCTACGCCATTGGGCATTAAAGAAATTTGCCAGGATTTTTCAACCGAATAATCACCATTAATGATTTTGGTAGATGATGATTGACTGGTTCCCAATACTCTGAAAACCTGCTGTAGTTCTGATAAATCAGGTTGCTCAGAAATATTTTCATCAACACTGATAGTAAGAGTAAAAGTTTCTCAACAACCATCTGATTTCGGTCCACCGTGGCCAAGACTCCTGCGTAACTTGAGCTACTTATAATGAATATAAATATAATTAAACTGATCTGTTTCATGTTTTTACCAATCTTCCTCTTCATCTGGCTTATTATTTTGTTGGTTATATTGATAGTAGAACTTCCTTCTAAGCAACCCACCGGGGTCATCAGGAATACGTCTTAGCCATTGCTCAATGGCCTCTTTATTTTCTGCATTTTCAGCTAACTCTTCTGGAGTCAGTTGCACTTCCTGCTGTTTTTCTTCAGCTTGCTTTTCTGCTTCTTTATCTGCCTGTTCCAGCTGTTTTTGCTCTTCTTCCTGTTGCTGCTTTTCCTCATCTGTCATTTCAGATTGTTGCTGTTCCTTTTGTTCCTGCTGCTCTGGGTTATCAGATTGATCCTGGTTAGGTTCTCCATCCTGTTCCTCCCCTTCACCATCTTGCTTTTGCTGATCCTTATTATCCTGACTTTCTTGCTTTTCTTGATCCTGTTTATCTTTTTTATCTTGATCTTGCTGGTCTTTGTTTTCCTGGTCCTGTTGTTGCTCTAATGCTTGTTCAACCTGTTTTTTATTGTAAATGGTATCTTCATCATCTGGATGTAGCTTTAAAGAGTTTTCGTAAGCCTTGATTGCTTCCTGTAGTTTCCCGCCCTGAGCTAAAGAGTTACCTTGATTATAATAACTATCTGCAGTGCCTTCATTGTATAGTTCACTGGCTTGTAAATAGTCTTTTTTCCTGTAGGCTGCGGTTGCCTTCCATTTGTCAGATTTTGCTGTATCAAAAGCTTGCTGGGTTTGACCATTCTGTATTTGTTGTGCCGCTTTTTGATCTGCATTTAACCACATGTCATCCCAATCAAAAGCGTATGAGGATTCTGGAGTCTGTAAACCAACCACCAGAATAAAACTCAGCAATAAGCCTTTTCTAAATAATAACGCAATAAATGGCAACAGTAATAATGTTAACCACGGCCCTTCATCTATGTATTTTGCCGTGTCAAAAGCATCATCCTGATCATTTGTTGTATTATTTGCCTCATTATCCACCATAGTTGGCAGCACAAAGTCAATATCAGCAGAATCACCACTGATCTGCGCAAATCGTCCATTGCCACTATTTGCCAAGGTTCTTAGTGCTGAAATCTGTAATTTGGGTATCACTATATTACCCATCCTGTCTTTGACAAATCCTGTTTGTGTAGGAATGGGTGCTCCATCTTTAGTACCAATGGCTAAAACTGAGGTGGTAATATTATTACTTGCTAATTCTTCCGCTTTGCCCTGAGCTTTTGCCAAATTAACACCGTCACTGATAACCATTACATCACCAGAAATATAACCAGCCTGCCGTAATAAATTTTGTGACTTGATGAGTGCAATATCAACTCTCGACCCTTGTACAGGCATGATGTCAGGGCTAATGGCTTTGAGCATCAAGGCAATGGTTTCTGTATCATCGGTTAATGGTGTGACTACAAAAGCATCCCCTGCATATACAATTAAGGCAGTTTGTCCATCTTTGCGTTTATCCAATATGTCATTAATTTTGAATTTAGCCCGCTCTAACCTATTGGGTTTGATATCATCTGCTAGCATACTTCTGGACACATCAAGTACAATAATAAGTGCTGACTGGTTTTTAATGACCGGAGTTGGCAACTTTCTAAAAGCTGGACCAGCAATGGCCAATATGGCAATGATACTGATCGGCCACAATAAAAACAGCCATTTACTACCCTTTGCTCCCTTATTGATTTTGATTGCATCTAGCAAATGTGGATCACAAATTTTTGACCAACCATCATCTCTGGAATTACTACGTTGTAGCTGCCAAATAATGAACAAAACAATTGGTAATAACCACAATACCATTGGGCGTATAAAGTGTAGGTTTGAAAAGATAGCAGTGATAGGTGACATATTTATCCCCTTAACCTAAATACTGTCAACAATAACAGCATCGATAAACTTAAAGGCCAGAAAAACATGGATTCAGAAGGGCGATAAAACTGATCTTCTTTTGCTAATGGTTCCAATTCATCCAACATGGCATAAATATTGTTCAGGTCTTTAGTGTTTCTGGCACGAAAATATTGACCTCCTGTCATACTGGCTATTTTCTTCAAGGTCGCTTCATCTAAGTCCAGAGACGGGTTAATGCGTCGATTGCCAAATAAGGTTCTTCTAAAGATTTCATCGGCACCTATGCCAATTGTGTAAACTTTCAACCCTTCTTGTGCTGCCAGTTCTGCTGCCTTCAGAGGTTGTATCTCTCCTGCTGTATTTTGACCGTCTGTGAGCAGGATTAAAATTCTATTGTTATCAGTGGTTTTTCTTACTCTTTTAACTGCCAGGCCTATGGCATCACCAATAGCCGTTGCTTTACCCGCTATGCCGATGATAGATTCTGAAAGCAATGTTTTAACCGTCTTTCTGTCAAAGCTTAAAGGTGTCTGTAAGTAGGCTTGCTGTCCGAATAATATCAGGCCAATCCTATCCCCTACACGTCTTTCTATAAAATCACCAGCCACAAATTTAATCATGGTGAGTCTATCAACAACTTTGCCTTTGACTTTCATGTCTGTTTCCTGCATCGATCCTGATACATCTACCGCTAACATTAAGTCTCGACCTTCTACAGGTAAGGCAATCGCATCTCCAATCCAGACTGGCTTGGCAGCAGCAGTAATAAAAAGTAACCAGCAAATAATGGCTAAAAGTTTTAACCACCATTTTGTTTGTTGATTGACACTGACCAAAGATTTCCAAAAATTAGCGAAAAATGGTACTTTTACAGTGGTTATACTGGCCTGTTTAATGGCTGGTAACAACCATACTAATAAAGGAACCACAACCATATAAAAAACATCGGGCCACTGGAACTCAAGCATGGCTTCTTCTCCCTGAGTTTGCCTTTATGATCTCTTTATCCATATATTTTATGGCTATTGGAATATAATTTTTTACCGTTGCCATTAAACTTGACACATCAAAATCAATATTTGGTGTATATTGGGCTTGGGTTAATACCATATTAAAACCATTAAATACTTGTGAACGTGCTTTACTATTGAGGTATTCTATCCATTTATTTCCAGTTAATGAAACTGCGTAAACATCGTTAAGAACATGTCTAGCGAAACGTTTGAGTAATCGTGAAACATCCCCTGCTAGTTGGTGCTTGTTCTGGTGACTCCTGTATTCATTATTAATGATAATCAACTGCTGCTGTATCAAATCATTTAACTGCTTACGTTTTTTTATTTTCACTATTTTTTTAACTATCAAATAAGCAACAATCATAAAAACCACGATGAGTAACCACCAACCAGGTGCTAATGGCCACATAATTGGATCAGCGGGTAAATGAATGTCTCTTAAATCCAGAGCTGGCGCTGTATTTTCCATTATAAACTATTCCTCCAGCTACTCCACGCAGCTGATGGTGATTTTATTGCCTGTTTAATTTTATCCTGTAATTTGTCATTGGTTAAAATAGGTATAACTGGCACACCTGATTTTTGAATATTTTCATAAACATTATCCAGGTGTTGATGTTGTTTATGTTGCATGTTTTTAACATCACTATTTTTATTGGTATTGAATATCACTGAGTTTTTATGGTTATTAATACCATACACTCCAGGCAGAGGCGTATTTATCTCAAAATTATCAGTAATAAATAAAGCCAGCACATCGTTATGTTTTTTTAATTGCACCAAATGGCGCTTTACTTCTTCACCCAAGTGATAAAAATCGCTGATTATAATAATTAATGACCCTGGTCTAATAATGGTTCTTAATCTTTTTAAGGCCTCTTGCAACAGGGTTTGCTGGTCATGATGTTGAGGCTCAATTTTACCCGCATCTGCCTGCACTAAATGAGCAATCAGACGCATCATTCCGCGCTTGCCACCCACTGGCTTCTCATGATGAATACCATTTTTACCATAGCTCATCACTCCTACTCTATCACCATTCTTAACCGCTGCCCAAGCCAATAATGAAGCAGCCTTGGCGGCAGTGACCGATTTAAATTCTTTACGGGTACCAAACGCCATGGAGCTGTTATTGTCCATAATGATGTGTATTGGTCTTTCCCGTTCTTCCTGAAACAATTTAGTATGGGCAACCCCAGTTCTGGCAGTGACCCGCCAATCCATATTACGGATATCATCACCTGCCTGATACACTCGTGATTCCTGATAATCCATACCTCGCCCACGAAAACGCGAGTCATGTAACCCAGAAATGGCTGAACTGGCTTTTTTACGACCCGATAACGACAGCGTTCTAGCATGTGCCTGCTGTCGCACTAGTGCTTTGGTTGTCACCCGTGTAGCTGAATTTTTACTTGCTGAATTCATTAAATTAAATCTATAATCAATTTATGCAATTGGTACCACTCTCAAGAGCCTGTCAATGATGTCATCTGGTGTAATTCCCTCAACTTCGGCCTCAAAACTCAATATCAATCTATGTCGTAACACATCATGAATAACATTATGAATATCTTCAGGTAGCAAATGATCTCTACCTCGTAAAAATGCAAGTGCTCTGGCACATCTGTCTAACGCGATGGTCGCTCGGGGAGATCCTCCGTAGTTAATCATTTCAGCCAGCTGCTTGTCATATTTTGCAGGGTTTCTGGTAGCCAGAATTAATTCAATCATGTAATCATGTAAATTTTTAGCAACATATAGATTCAACACTTGTTGTTGTGCCTCAAATACATTTTTCTGAGTCAGATAAGCCGAATTTTTAGCTGGTTTCTCATAACCATCCTTATCTCTGTCTTGAGCCAGTTTTAAAATATCTTTTTCAGTATTTGCATCGGGATAATCAATCGCAACATGCATCTGAAATCTATCTAGTTGTGCTTCTGGTAGTGGATAAGTTCCTTCCTGTTCAATTGGGTTTTGAGTTGCCATTACTAAAAATAATTTAGGCAAAGGATACGTAGTACTACCTATGGTGATTTGTTGCTCACCCATGGCTTCCAATAAAGCAGACTGGACTTTAGCTGGTGCACGATTGACTTCATCGGCAAGAATCAGGTTATGGAACAGGGGACCTTTCTGAAATTCAAACCCTCCAGTTTGAGTACGATAAATTTCAGTACCAGTTAAATCTGATGGTAATAAATCGGGCGTGAACTGAATACGTTTAAAATCACCTTCTAATCTATCTGCCAATGCTTTAATAGCGGTGGTCTTTGCCAATCCTGGAGCCCCTTCCACCAGTAAATGCCCATGTGAAAGTAGAGCCATTAATATTCTATCTACCAGCTTTTCTTGACCAAAAATCTCCTGAGACAGTGATTCTTTAACCTGTTGAAATATTTTTGCCGTTTCAGAAATGTTATTTGTGCTATTATCTGATATATTATTTTCCATATTCATTTATTTATTATTTTGACCCATTTATGACAGTTGGCATATAATAAGGTTCAAATAATTTGATTTCAAGTAAGAGGTATGTCATGTTCAAAAAAATAGTCTTTATTTTAGTTTTTTCAATTATTAATACAAGCATCTTTGCAAATATCGTACAAGCTGCATCCGATGAAGAGTTTGAAGTTCATAAACTTGTGATACAAATGAATAAAAGTAATCCTGAAATACAGGCAGAAGTGTTATCAAATATTGTCAATATTTCAAAATTTTACGGTATTGATAATGTTGAGATTGAATTGGTTGCTTATGGACCTGGTATTTACTTTTTAACCAAAGAAAATGAATTCAGAAAACGAGTGGAAAGCCTGATGCTACAAGATGTGACATTTACTGCCTGTGGAGATACCATCAAATCGTTAAAACGTAGCAAAGGTATTGATTTAAACTTGATAGATGATGTGGTGGTTGTCAAAAATGGTGTACCCAGGATGATGTGGTTACAAGAACATGGTTTTTCTTACTTGAGCCCATAAGGAAAACGGATAATCATGGAAACTATTAATTCTAAAGTATTTTTCACCCAATTAGAAGCCCGGGTTATTGCCTCTCTTATGGAAAAGCATTTAACCACGCCAAATAACTATCCTTTGACTTTAAACTCTTTGCTTCTTGCCTGTAATCAAAAATCAAACCGAGAACCCGTAATGAATTTAACTGAGGGTCAGGTTGGACATACTGTTAATTCTTTAAAAGATAGAGGCTTAATTGGTGTGGATTATGGTGGCAGGTCTAACCACATATCACATCGTGTCATGGGCACCCTGAACCTCAATAAAAAGAAACAGGCCATTTTAACAGTTTTAATGGTGCGAGCTCCCCTGACATTAAATGACATTAAAGCTCGTACCAATCGCATGGTTGAATTTGAAGACCTCAATGATCTTCACAATACCTTAGATAAAATGATGCAAGGTGATCAACCAATGGTTGTATGTATACCCAAAGTTGCTGGCAGTAGAGAAGATCGTTATACTCATTTACTCTGTGGAGAAATTAAAAATATACCTGTAGAATCTCAACCTGCTAGCACAATTGGAACCAAAATAAACATTACACATCAGGTAAAATTAGAAGAACGGGTAGCCACGTTAGAGAAAAAAGTTGAACAATTAATGCAATTGCTGGATTAACATGAATGCTCAAGACTGGTTTTTACTTGGCTCTTTGATTAAGGTCGATAACAGAAAGTTATTTGTTTATGACTCTGACCCACATGCAAGCACAAGTAAATGTACAATATTAATTTTACATGGATATCCAACTTGTAGTTATGATTACTACAAGGCCTTACCCCACCTGGAAAAGCATTATAGAGTTATTGTTCATGATCATCTGGGATTTGGCTATTCTGATAAACCTCTTGATTATTCCTATTCCTTAATTGATCAGGCTGATTATGCCTTATTATTATGGCAGAAATTAGGAATACAAAAAGCTCACATACTTGCTCATGATTATGGAACCAGTATTGCAACAGAAATGATTGCCAGACACAATAAATTTAGACTCAATAACTTAACGATACAATCAGTGACTTTGTGCAATGGTAGTATGCATATAGAACTGGCAAAATTACGACTGATTCAGAAATTATTGTTAAGTAAAATAACTGGCTCCATTATTGCAAAATTGAGTAACAAAAAAATATTAAGCAGAAATTTAAAAAACATCTACTTTGATGCCAATAAGATCAGCAATGACGAAATCAGTTCACTCTGGGAAATGATGACTCATAATAATGGCCGCTCCATACTACATAAAACCACACAGTATATTAGGGAGAGATACCTATTCTGGCACCGATGGATCGGAGCATTGAAAAGCACTGATTTAGCTATTAATATTATTTGGGCAATAAACGACCCTATTGCTGTTGTTACTATGGCACATGTCATTTTTGATGAAACCAAACATTCTCAGTTAGTGGTTTTAGAAAATTTAGGTCATTTCCCAATGTTGGAAGCTCCTAAAAAATGGGCGGAGGCTGTTATTCATTCTTTGCACAAAATTTAAAGTTGATTGTTTAATTATCAATTATTGTTAAATATATATTGTTATGCTATATTATTAAGGAAGAAATATATGAAATTTATTAGCAGTTCTACTGTCTACTATTAAGCACATTATTGCAACAAGAATATTTATTTCTTATTGTTTGTGCCAAACACCATTTATACAGCATTAGAGTTATCATATGAAAAAAGTCTATATCACAACATGTCTTATTTTGTTATCAATTTTATTGGTTTCTTGTGGAAGTTCAAAACCATCTTTTTCTCATATTGTAGTTAAAAGTGATCGGCAAGGTATTTTATTAGATAGTAAAGATTCCGCCATATTGTCCACTTTACAAAAAATATTTTATGAGAAAGAACAACAACCAGATGCAGGTCCAGAGTTTCGTTTTTTTATTGACATCACAATTGCAGGGGATACTACAAGATGGCAATATAGTGTTGATGGATATATACGTAATTATGAAGAAGGACACTCCATGATTTATCAACTTAAAGATGTTGCCGAATTTAATCGTACTGCAAATATAATACATTAAGTCGACATTTAGTACCTGCAATTAATGATATTTCGAAATGAATATTGCAACGAATATCACCAGTCCCACCCAATTGTTATTGAGAAATGATTTAAAATAGTTTTCTTCTTTACGTGTTCTCAATAATTTATTTTGATAGACAAACAGCATTAATGTAACTAGTAATCCTATATAATAATAAATATCTAATTCCATTTTCTTACCAAGCAATAGTAATACCAGTAACATTAAAGCTTGTATTATATGGGTGATAACGATATCCAAATCACCAAAAAGTATAGCTGTAGATTTAACTCCAATTTTTTCATCATCTTTTCTATCGACCATAGCATACATCGTATCGTATGCGGTTGTCCAAAAAATATTGGCTATAAACAATAGCCAAGCTTCTACAGGTATAGTACCCTGAATTTGTGCATACGCCATCGGTATAGACATGGCAAAAGCCATTCCCAAATATATTTGTGGAAGATAAGTGTAACGTTTCATAAATGGATAAGTCACTGCGAAAAAAGCTGCTACCAATGCAATTTTGGCACTCAATATATTTAAAAACAATAATAGTGTTAATGCGCATATCATCAAAATCACAAAAAATATTAAGGCATTAGCCACTGGCAGTTGTTGTTGCGCAAGCGGCCTGTTTTTTGTTCTTGAAACCTTGTTATCAAAATTTCTATCAGCTATGTCATTAATAACACAGCCTGCTGAGCGCATTAAAAATACTCCTAATGAAAATATTAGTAAATATTTGTAAGGAGGAATACCATCCGCAGCCAACCATAAAGCCCATAAAGTTGGCCAAAGCAATAATAAAGTACCTATTGGCCGATCAAACCGTATCAGTTTTAAATAGGGATCAATTGTCGAGAAGAATTTTTTTAGCACCATTAATTTATGAAATATATTTTATTTTATGATTTTTTATTTTAACATTACACAACTACATTAATAAAATCATTTTATGTTTAATATCGTACTATTTGAACCTGAGATTCCACCTAACACAGGAAATATAATTCGTTTATGTGCTAATACAGGCACACAGCTGCACCTTATCCATCCTCTGGGCTTTGATATGAATGAAAAAGCCTTAAGACGTGCTGGATTAGATTACCATGAGCATGTACAAGTCAAAGAGTATACCAATTTTGCTGATTTCATTAACAACACAAAAGCAAAAAGATTATTTGCATTAACCACCAAAGGTAGTACAAATTATTGTCATGTTGAATACCATCATGACGATTACTTTATATTTGGACCTGAGACACGCGGTATTCCTGATGACATATTGTCACTTAGCTGCATAACAAATAAAATTAGACTGCCCATGCTTAAACAATCCAGAAGTATGAACTTATCTAATACAGTTGCTGTTATGCTTTATGAAGCACTGAGACAAAACAACTTTACTGATATGAGATAGTATTAAATCTATTTTTGTAGAGACAAGGCATGCCTTGTCTCTACATATATTCATAAACTCCATGCATAAAAAAAGCCCTAACATTACAGTTAAGGCTTTAGTATTTAAATTCTGACGATGTCCTACTCTCACATGCTGGCACTTTATTACCGCACTACC
>JAESTH010000185.1 GCA_016763695.1 Alcanivoracaceae bacterium | reverse complement strand
TTTTTAGTAGAATTAAAATAATGGCATTAAGCACGGAAGTTAATCATATAATACTGTAAACAATCACAAAATACAAAAATACTTTCTAAGAAGAGTACATTGGACACGCATCTAAATAGCCTTAGACTTTCAACCATGGGCAACCTTAACACTAGAATATCAACCAGGCTGCTCCCTTGTCAATTTAGGCTATAATTCTGTCGTTGCTGGGTTTGGTTCTGCTAACTTCCCATAGCAACGGATCACCCAACCTGTGGAGACCACTTGTGATTGATGAATAATAAAAATGACAACACCAGATAGTTATTGAATGATTATTTAAAGTAATGGGTTTTCTATTCTCGAACTGTCTACAACAAGTACAGCATGTCTCAATAAGCCATTTTACTGATCTAATGAATCCTGGAGCTTCTTGATTTCATCTAATACTTTTATAAATTTCTGTCCAAACTCTGTAACTTTATATTCGACTTTGGGTGGAATTTCAGAGTAACTTATCTTTTTAAGAATTCCAAAATCCATATTTCTCCTTAAACACTGGTTCAATACTTTTGTAGATAAACCTTCAACTGATCTGACCATTTCTCCAGGTCGATTAATGTCATTGGCTAACAAGTGATATACAGTTAAAGACCACTTACAGCCAAAAATGCTCTCAACCATCCGGGCGCTTTTTTCAGGAGCAGATTTTTTTGAAAATAAGTTTTTGTTTAATGTCATAAATTTGTACCAAAAAGTGCCTACCCTACCAAATTGTATCTACTTTTTATATTTTGATTAAAGCGCTATCATAACATTTCTATACAATAAACAGGAGTTCTGAAAAATGAAATTTAAACAACTAGGCAAGGCATTAATCATCGGCGGTTCTAGCGGAATTGGTTTTGATACCGCTAAACTATTATTAAAAGAAAATGTGCACGTTACCATTGTTGCCAACAATCAAATCAAACTAGATTCAGCAACAAAGAACCTGCAAAACTATGGTGAGATTAAATCAGTACAGGCAAACCTATATGACCCCGAAAATATACAAGTGCTTAAAAACCACATTAACAACACTAAATTTGATTATTTAGTAAATGCTGCAGGTACCTTTGAGCCCAAATCATTTGTTGATCATGACCAGTCAGATTATGATAAATACATGAATATCAACAAAGCATTATTTGAGATTTCGCAAACGGTTGCAAAAAAAATGCAACAGCAACAATTTGGTAGTATTGTAAATATTGGTTCTATGTGGGCGAAACAAGCCATTAAAGCAACGCCATCATCAGCCTACTCGATGGCTAAAGCAGGATTACATGCACTCACACAACACATGGCTATGGAATTAGCTGATGACAATATTAGGGTCAATGCTGTTTCTCCTGCTGTTGTTAAAACGCCTATTTATCTGGGCTTTGTAAAAGCAGAAGATTTTGATAAAACCTTATCCAGCTTTGACTCTTTTCATCCCATTGGTAGAATAGGCACTTCGAAACAAGTCGCAAAAACCATTGCTTTTTTATTGTCCGAAGATGCTAACTGGGTAACTGGAGCAATTTGGGATATAGATGGGGGAGTCATGGCGGGTAGAAATTAATGTCAGCAATAATAAATCTTAATATGGATTTTAATGAAAAAATCATTATTAAAACAGATCAGATGGACTGGCAAAACAGTCCATCTGCTAACGTTTTTAGAAAACCTTTGGCGCGTGCCAATCAAGAGTCGGGACATGCAACAAGCCTGGTGTAATACGCAAAAGGTGCACACTTTAAGCAACACTCCCATGCAAATGGCGAGGAAATTTTTGTATTAGAAGGTTTGTTTTCTGATGAGTTTGGAGATTATAAACAGGGCACTTATATTAGGAACCCCAAAGGGTCATTTCACAGCCCTTATAGCAAAAATGGCTGCACCTTGTTAGTCAAACTTTCACAGTTTCAAGAAACGGACACTCAGCAATTGGTCATTGACACAACTAAACAACAGTGGTTAACTGGCATTGGTGGTTTAGAAGTTATGCCTTTACACAGCTATATTCATGAACATACGGCTTTGGTGAAATGGCCTAAAAATGAAAAATTCCATTCACATAGTCATTTTGGAGGAGAAGAAATATTTGTAATCAGTGGAACATTTCGCGATCAATATGGGATCTATCCCAAAGGCAGCTGGATTCGCAGCCCACATAACAGTGAACATAACCCTTTTGTTGAAGAAGAAACAATCATTTGGGTAAAAACCGGACACCTTATGATTTAGGCTCATTGCGTATTGAGCAAGACTCTTGCTTGAAAGCTACCAATAGGGTGTGATAGTATTAAAAAACGAGGGTCTAATATATGAGCAATAAAATAATCATTGTTGGTGCAGGTGTAATAGGTGCAGCATCCGCATTGGCGTTACTTAAAGATGGACATAAAGTTACATTAGTCGATAAGGAATCTCCCTGCGCAGGGGCTTCATCTGGAAATGCAGGAGCGGTAGTCAATGGTTCTTGTGCTCCCACAGCAATGCCAGGAATATTCTTCGATGCTATTCGAATGCTCATTCGAACCAATTCTCCATTTTCTATACAACCATCCTATTTTCCTAAAATAACCCCTTGGCTATTTCGTTTTATTTTACAAAGTCGATCTTCTGCAGTCTTTAATAATGCCAAACACTTACATGCCTTGTCACAACATGCAGTGGAAAGTTGGCATCAACTGACTAACAATACCCAACTCACATCTTTATTCAGGGAAACTGGATGGCTCAAAGTCTATGAATTAGAAAAAACCTTCGCTGACACCAGTAAATCAAGAGAATTATTAGATAAAATGGGGACTAATTATGAACGGCTCACTGGCGCACAAATTCATGATTTAGAACCTAATTTAGCACCTGTTTTTAAACGGGGATTTTATCAAAAAGACAGTTTAAGTATTGCTAATCCTGAGCGACTGGTCAAAGGGATGGTCGATTTGTTTGTCAATCGTGGCGGCACTTATAAGCGATTTGATGTCAATCATATAGCAACCAATAATGACCAAGTTACTCTTCGAGGCTCCTTAGGTGAACTGACTGCGGATAAGGTAGTCATCGCAGCAGGTGCTTGGTCCCGTTCTCTGGCAAAACAATTGGAGGATAATATTCCTTTGGACACAGAGCGTGGCTATCATCTGATGTTGCCAAAATCCTGCAGCTCATTACTTAGTCGTCCTGTGGTTCATGGGGAAAATTCCTTCGTTTTATCGCCGATGGAAACTGGCTTGCGCATGACAAGTCAGGTTGAGTTTGCCGGTCTAAATGCTCCGCCTAATTATAAAAACATTCGCAGTCTATTACCTCTAGTAAAAAACATGTTACCGAAAGTTGAAACTCGAGAAGAGTCGGTCTGGATGGGTTTTCGTCCATCGTTACCTGATTCATTACCTGTGCTTGGTTTTTCTACCAAAACCAATAAAGTAATTTATGCTTTTGGACACCAACATCTGGGAATGACGCTAGGTGCTATCACTGGATTTTTAATTTCCGATCTGCTGAGCAATAGAACACCTCGTATTTCTATGTCTCCCTATCGACCAAACAGGTTTAACAAATTATGAATGATTATGGTGTACTTTCAATTGATCCTCTACTTCTGACTATTGCTGTAGCACTCTACAGTAATATCGCCCTGAATCTTTCCATCCTGATGTGAGGCTACAGACTAACACCAATTCGGTTGCTTTTGTCGAATTTTAGTACTACCACATTATGCTTACCACAAGTGAATCGCGGTTATCACCGTAGTATTGGCTACTGTCATTGATCATTAATTGCAAATTGCCTGCACGTTTGCACCAACTGCCAACAACACGATCATCTGGGTTTTGGAATTGGCTGCTTTTGTATTATTTAGAAATAGATTTGCAGCATCCAATGCTGCTGCCAGAGGTGTGCCGCCATCGGCATGAAGGCTATTTATAAATCGTGTGAGTTAAAGTGAAAATATTTGGCGTGATTTCCCTCCCTATTACGCATGTATGTTTAATAAAGTAATT
>JAESTH010000184.1 GCA_016763695.1 Alcanivoracaceae bacterium | reverse complement strand
TACGACATGATCAAGTACAGATTTAAGCCCATTTCTTGCTTCAGTGAAAGATACAATTCTCATAATATGTTCTCATTTTAATTGTACAACGAATAAGAGAAGTCTACCCCAAAAGAGTGACTTGTGCAATATTAGGTACAAGTCATTCTAAAGCCACTTTCGCTCCCTTTGCGAGATAGAAAATTATTTTTAGAATTTATACTCTAAGGCGTAATCGCCCCCAAAGCGCCATAGAAAATTTATTTTATCGAACTAGATGATTTACCCAAGGACATCTATTCGATTGAACAACAGGCGTTTACTGCCACAGATGCACTGCAACCATAAAAAGCAATAGAGTTTTGCTAATGCTGGTCGTAGGTTAAATAAAGGAAGTTAAGCGCAAGCTCAGGAGAGGAACCCATGAACTTGCTTTAAGTGAGGAAAGTATCGTTAGCAATCAACTCTTTTTCTTCTGAATATAAAAATCATCATAAATATAATAAGGTGAAAAAAGTTAACTGCACCACCGCCGCCACTTGACTCCTTAGCAGGAGGCGTTGATATTACGGGGGCTGCAGTGATGATTAATTGTAATGTCCCATCCACAGATAACCCCATAACATCAGTAGCCGTAATAGTAACATTAGATGTACTAGCATTTGAGCTTGAGCCACTGATCACTCCAACAGATGAAATTGAAACTCCTGCTGGTAAGTTGCTGGCAGTAAAAGTTAAAGAGTCACCTTCATCAATATCAGAGAAATAAGATGCAACATCTTGATTAATATTTTCTCCAGTATCAACGGATATATCAGAAATAGTGCCAGTGAAAATAGGTGCATCGTTAGTATTAATAACTTCAATGTTAAAACTAGCCAATTGAGAGCCTAAATACCCATCCGAAACGCTAATTACAATATCAGTAATAATTCCAACATCATCATTAGTTGGCGTGCCCGTTAATAAACCTGTTTCTGCATCAAAACTTGCCCAGCTTGGGAGGTTTGATATAGCAAATGTAATAGTGTCGGTATCACCATCGTCGGTCATATTCGGTGTAAAACTATACTCTGAATCTTCATTTATGGATAACTCAGGAGAGCCTGTTAATACTGGCGGACTATTTGGCACAGTAGGGTTACCATCCAAAATATCGATAATGCCATCATTATCAGTATCACCAAAACCATACTTACTTAGAATAAGGTTAAATTGATCTTGTATCTGTTGAGCAAAAGCATCGTCAAACTGTAGAATATATTCATCATAACGAGGTTGTTGATAGCCCATTCGGTCATACATTTCATTATGGCGCTGTGTGTACTCAGCTAAAGATTTTGGCGCAACGTTATCTCGGTAATATATAATTAATTCAGCTATTTCGACACTTGCAGGGTAATTGGCTTCTAGTTCCGTGACTAATGATTCAGATGGTACAATTCCCCAGAGATGAAACAATGGTGCCATATTAACACCAAGGGCTTCACTCGCGGCTCTAATATACTCATCACGCCCAACGATAAAAGGTCTCTCAGGACAAGCATCTCCTGCTTGCTGTTGCCCTGCTTTATAAAACATGCCATTGACCTTTCCAAGACCAGTTTCAAAGCCAAAGAGTTTCGCTATATCTTTATACTTTGCCCAACTCCTAAATTGATAACTGTGCATATCCTTATCATCCATAGGTACCGATTCATCATAAGCCATTAGTAAATTATTTCTAAAGTTAGTGGTAATAATCCAGTCAAAAGTAGCTTCATCTGATGTGTAGCCCCCAAAAAAACTATTCTGAAACGCTTCATCAATGTCCATATCATAAACCAAGGCATTAGCTACTAAAGCGAGCGTATGGTTAACAGTCTCTGCTTCTATTGCATGGCATTCATTAAAATCAGGGCCAAAGTTTAACGTTGGATGAAGCTGATTATGTCCCATTTCATGGGAAAATGTTCTATGAGGTGGGGCAATGAGAACATTGAGTGGATTCCAAGGGTCGTCTACACGAGAGGCTTCTTCAATGGTTATTACTGTCGGGTAACCAGCGCCATAAGCAGGTGTAACTAACCTAGTGTCTAATATATAAAATTCAGCCCTGCGTCTATCCAAGGGTCGTCCTGCGACAATATTCCAAGCATCAAGAATGGCATCCCATCTGTCCATAATTTCATCTGGATTTTCAATGCCAGCCAATAGTGAAACAGGTACAGTGAACATGAATTTATCGGACTCAAAATCAGCCCAGGGAGCGCCTGAGTCTGCTACCTGTTGTAACCAATCAGATACTTGTGTTGTTTTCCCCGCACGATATGAAAAATAGGGAGACTTGACAGCATTTGATATATCCATTGTAAACCAACCAGCATTAGAACCATCAGGCACCTTCAGATAGATCCCTCCGCCTAGGGGGTTGGCTATTGTTATTGTTGTAGCATTTAATGAAAACTCAGTCGAAATATCTGGAAAACGATTAATTGCACCAATATACCCATAATCCATATTTCTAAAATGCACGCCAGCAATTATCGATAATCCTTTATCTATTATCTCTGCAGGAACAGTTAATGTTACCAGATCACCTGCCGCCAGAAAATAACCTGTTGGTCGCACCACTCGTGATTGATCGACAATTTCAGCGGCAATATCTGTTTGATAGGAACCATTAACCTCCACCTGTACATATCCAACTCTTGGTGTATCAGCCGGTACCAATCCTGGAATAACGGCTGCATGTTCAAACATAATTCCAGCCATATTTGAGACATTGTTTGGCGTAAACTGTGTATTTAGAATATGCATTTGTGCAAGTTGTAAGGTGCGATCTAAAACAGGTAAATCATCAAAAAGATATTTCTCTCCATCTTGATACAATGGTGTATATGCTGTTTCATATGCTGATGTAAATGCGTAGAGTTCAGTCTTATATTCGCTGAAATCAACAAATTTAAAATCATCTTCTATGGATTTGAAATGAATTTCTAGCTGTTCTGTCGTTAGTGATGTTGTCCCTGTAATATGATCTTTCATTGCAGTATAAGCAGCTTGAATAACTGGAGCGTAACTAGGGATTGGAGAGTGTACCGTTAACTTATCAACATCAAAACTACCATTATAAGAGTATTGTTTACTATTACCGTACCCACCAAGATTAATATTATTATCTCCAATGATTGTAGCTATTGATTGTATAGCTTCAAATGTACCGGTAAGCCTCTGTTCATTAATTGTAACCTTCCAAACACCACGATCAGTATCGACACGTATAGTAAGGTTATTCCAGTCATTTGTATTTATCGTTCCAATCTCTATCCAAGAATAATTGTCAGGATCAGTTCCATCATTAAGCATAAAAGCCAACGTTTCACCGACTAGAAGTAACTTAAAACCTCTAGATAGCCAGAATCCACCGGCTGATTCTGATAATGAAAAAAGAAGGACGTTATTTGTATTAGCCTCAGTTTTTCGAAAAGTAATATCCACTTGAAAGCTACCATCAGTGCGCAGATTTTCACTTAGTTCAATAGGCAAGCTTACAATGGCATCATCCCCAAAAGAGGCAAAATCATAACCCGTCTCACTTTCATAATTGAAATTAGCACCAATTAAAGCACCATCATAGTTTGATGTTTGATCAATAAGATTTGAGTTAAAATTGTAGGACGCTACTTCAGTAGCTCGAACAGTGGTATTTATATGAACCAATATCAATAGAATTGCTAAAGATTTGAAATTAATTATCAATTTGTCTCTCCTAAAAAAGCTAAATATTAGCTCTTATATGATTATTTATTGGAACTTCCTAAATTTCAGATAAAAAAGTGAATGCAGTTATTCTTTATCTATCTAATAATTGACAGTATACCAATGAAATATGCAGAGAATATGCATATTTCATTTATGGATAGTTAATTGGTCGATATCTCCTGGCACGGAGCAATGTCACAATAGCTAACAACCATCCCATAGAGCCACCTACTTTCTTAGGTGGTGTTATTGTGATGACTTCGACTACATCTGAGTCATTTCCCTGTGATGTTAGTGTGATAGTGCTATTTTCATTATAGCTTTCGCTATGGTCATCAATACTTACAATGAGATTACTGCTGAACATCCAAAATGGTCTTAAAGGTTTTTGTCTCAAACCCCTCCATCTTGAACTCTTTGGGTTCTATCTTATGTGTAAGCATTAAACTTGGGGCAAAAATATAAGCAGGACCATTTGTACCAGCGGTAACTGTCTTTACGTTACACGACTCAGTAGGGAGGCATGGGATCTGATGTATACTTAAGTTTACATCCAAAAGTTCCCACCTTTTGACCAGCCGTAAAAAGAATTCTGTCTTATATTTAAAAGTCGCATCAAGTTCAAACTCAAGAGCGACATCTATCTTGCCATTGCTATCGCTTGGAACTTCATATTGAATGGTATCACCAACGATAAACTCTTGAGTTGTGTTATCCGAGAATGTCATTGTTCCCTTAATTGCATTAACATCAACACTCGATATTTGAGAAGTAGAGACGAACACCTTTAGTGTCAGCCATATCCACGTATAGTCAATCGTGGCTGGATAATCAAGTATTTGAAAACCAATACTTCCAGTTTCAGCGGGTAACCCTTTCCCCGAAAGTCCCATTCCTAAATAACTATTCCATGGATACTCGATATTTATCAATTCAGCCCCAGAATTTACCATAAAAGAACCATTATTCCATCTGCCCTCAAATTGAACTGGATTGATAGTGTGGGTTTTGGCCGCATCGATTAGACCGAGATCAGCAGAGAAAATAGTCTTTTCGTCATCTCCCTGTTTCCATATCATATTTACTGCACCTTGGTTTATCTTAAGACCGGCTGCAAGGTCGAAGCCTACAGTCTCTGCTACTATTGTTGGGTTGTCATATTGAAAAGATGTCGGAATCTCAATTATCTGGCCTGGGACCACCTCATCAGGAATACTGATCTGAATACTTACCGGGATCGTTGCGTTTACGAAGCCCCCTGATGCACTAAGACTCCCCCCGAACTCTCCATTTCCTGAAATATCAAAGTCAATTTCACCCATACCTATAGGAAGCGCAAGACCGTCACCAGCTGGGAAATCAAAAGTAGTCCCAAATGGTAGGTCTGGAATTTTAAAGGTATCATCATTAGACCACAAACTTCGATTGCCTGAATTGAAAGATACCGCAAAGTTTCTTGTGACTGAGCTTTCATCTAGAACCTGAACGGTTAGGTCAGCACTAGCAGAAAGGCCACCCGCATCTGTCACCGTTATTGTAATCAGATGTTGTTCCACTTCTTCGAAGTCCAAAGCACCATCGTATGCTACTGTTATGGCTCCAGTCAGACTATCAATAGCAAAGTTGCTATCGTAATTTCCATCTGTGATTTCAAAAGTGAATACGTCACCTTGGTCCTCATCTAATGCTACAGCAACGGTTACTTGGTCATTTTGGCTCGCACCTTCCGAAAGGGAAATAAAGTCTGGGAAAGAGAGAGCTGGTGGTTCATTCCTGTTGGTGATAGTGACCTGGACTACCCCTGACGTCGTGAGACCACTATCATCGGAAACCTGTATTTCCAATGTGTAACCCAATGGCTCTGTTTCAAAATCAAAGGTGGCATTTCCCGTTACCCATAGGTCTCCTGTGGTTTCGTCAATGTAAAATTCAGATTGGCCTGAGCCACCGACTATACTGAATAGTATCGGGTCCCATTGTAAGTCTGAAGCAATAACTGTAGCTACGAATTCGTCAGCTGATAGTCCTTCAATCATTGAGATTTCAGTGGGTATAATTACCGGAGCTGTGTTGACATCTACTCCAGGTAAGACGAAGACAAGCGCCAGGCCATTGCTGTATTTTGTGTAGCCATTTTCTTCGCCATCTTCTACCCAGCCTTCGCCAGCAAGTTTGACCGTTCCATTTCCTTCAAAATAAACGGCGTTACTTGTATCACTGAGATTAAGAATTCCAAACCGATCCGTTCTGATGCTTGAACCACTCTGGAGGTCAATCTTTTCGAGACTTGCCAGACGGTTCGTAAACAGGTTTAAATCTAGCTCCAGACCCGTATCGACAACAAGTTTATCGATGCCCTGGCCACCCTTAATTCTTCTGAATTGATGATCGGTGATGGTAATTATATCATTACCTGCACCACCGTAAACGGCAACTTCTCCGCCTGCACTTATAAGGTTATCGTCTCCTCTGCCACCGATAATACTCTCGTCCCTAGAACTTGCTGAATAGTTATCAGCTATGTCTGAGCCGTAGAAGTTAATGGAAAGGTTGTGGTCTCCTCCGTAGAAAACATAAGCTCGACCGCTGTTAATGGAAATTCCGTCATGCTCGAAACTACCAAAAAGAAGGTCGTTGATGCCGTCACCATCAATATCACCATCGGTAGCAAGGCCATTGGCGAATCCTTTACTTATGATGTCATTGACGATAACAAAACCACCAATACCTGCTTCGACATCGGTCAGATCTATTGAAGCAAAATCAGTTTTGCCATAGATAACCCATATCTTTCCTTTATCGTCACCTGCTTGATAGGGTCTGGAATGGGAAATAATGATATCAGCCAGTCCATCACCGTTAATATCATCAATCAATTCTACGTTATCAATGGATCCCAATCCAAAGAAAGGGGCAAGCGAATTGTAGGGTGATGTTATTTCAAAACCGTGAGGCTCTCCATTTTGGATATTCTGGAGAGAGTAACCATGAGCTGGGTTTTCTCCTCCGAAAAAAACGTAGTAGTTCGCCTGAACCCCATCTTCAATTTTCTGATAACTAGAAACATAGTCCGTATACCCGTCACCATTGACATCAAATCCACCGCTATTTTCTACATCGCTATCAGCATAGCAGCACCCTGTGAGTTTGACCTCGGGGTATGTTTCAAGTACCACTGTCTCTAATTTACCTTCGACAAAAATATAATCGTCTTGGTCAGTTTGATTAACGTCGCTGTCACCGATTTGATTAACGTTGACCGGTTCGTCATCGGTTTTGCCAAATAAAATGAAGGTCGAATCATTATAACCGAACCCAGTACCGATACCTACTGATAGGTCATCCATTCCATCGTGATTGATATCCCCTACATGATCCAATAAGGAAGCATTCCCCCTATTTATAAGCCCTTTTACATTACTGTTAATCGCGAAGCCTTTGCCGGATCCGGCTACTTTGAGATGGACCAGACGGACGATTTGATCATCAGCTTTACCGAATACCACATAAACAACGCCATTGTCACTTTCATCGGGCGCCGACACCACAATGTCTTGAAGGCCATCGCCATTCATATCAAGGTTACCCAAAACCCGGTAACCAGCAAAAGAACTTGTTATGTTGTTGCGGAAATTTTCTACGGTTCGAGGAATGGCCCCAAATATAGCGAACCCTTTGCCAGAGCCGGAAGTTTCCAGTTCTGTGAGGCTCATTTCTGAATCGTAGGTTGGGCCGCCAAATACCACGTAGATGGTACCAGCTAGGCTCGGGCGGGAAGTACTACCGTAGGGGCTTGCTACGATAAAATCAGGATAACCATCACCGTTGATATCTCCACCACGCTGAATTTCAGTGCCAAGGCGTTCCCTCGAAGGGATCTTTTGAGCACTAACCCCCTGTGCAGTAAAATATTCCAACATCTCAGGACAAGATTGTATACCGATGAAGCACCCATCATAATTATATGTTCCCAGATAATCGGAATAACTAAGGGATTGTGCTGTTTGAGTTGTAGAATGGCGCCCTCCATTCATGACGAAGATACGACCGTTGTTGTGGTCGAACCCTGGAGCCCCAATAGCAAAATTCTCAAAGCCGTCACCATCGATATCACCAAGATACGCAGCACTCATGCCAAAAAGGTCTCCTTTCAGAGAAGTGAAGTTTCTAGGATTATCATTGATATTTTCGTTTTCGATGACGAATCCGAATCTGTTGCCAGGAACTTCAAGGTCCTTAATTGAAACATAGGCTGTTAAACGTACAACATTGACCGTTCTTTTTACGGTTGTTGCAATATTCCCAGCCGCATCACTGACATTATAATTAAGTTCATAACGACCAACGGTGCTTGTATCGACTGTGCCTGTAACCGATGCAGCTAAACCCGTATCAACATTATCGCTAACGGTTGTACCCGGGTCGCTAAAGGTGGAATCTGCATCAACGGTTATTACTGCATTACCTATTAAAGTAATGACAGGCGCTGTGGTATCAACCACATTGACCGTACGTGTCATAGTGGCTGAAGCATTGCCGGCTGAATCGGTAACATTATAAGTGAGTGTATAAGTACCCAGCGTCGTCGCATCCACTGACCCTGTAACAATGACCGTTAAACCCGTATCAACATTATCGATAACGGTTGTATCCGGGTCGCTAAAGGGTGTACCTGCTTCAACGGTTATGACTGCACCACCTGTTAACGTTATTACCGGCGCAGTGGTATCAACCACATTTACCGTACGAGTTACGGCAATTGCAGTATTGCCAGCTGAATCACTGACATTATAAGTTAATGTATAAGTACCAGGTGTCGTATCATCCACTGTATCGGTAACAATGACCGTTAAATCTGTATCAACGTTATCGCTAACGGTTGTACCCGGATCGCTAAACGTTGTGCCGGCTTCAACGGTTATAATGGCATTACCTATTAAAGTAATTACAGGGGCGGTGGTATCAACGATAGTAAAGGTTTTTTCAGCCAATTGAACCTCACCTAAGCCTTTTAGAGAACAGATCAGGGCAAAAGATGTTGTTTCAACGATATTAGCGGTTGTATATGTAGATACGCTAAGGCCGACATCAACCTTGTTGAAGGTCTCATAGACACCAGGTACAGTCGCGGCCCCTATGCGGCAACTATTGCGCCGAACGTTATAGACTTCCCATGAAAAAGTTAGGTTTTGGTTTAATTCTACAGTTTCTTTGTCACTTATGAATTTCAACACCTGTGGCTTTGAAACATAAGCTAGGAAATTGAGTAATTCATTTGTTTTTTCTAAAAGATGATTAGCATCTGCTCCTATGAGGATATCTGGAATTGCGGAATCACCATCGACCTTTGATTTGATTGATTCCAGCAGATTCTTAATTTTGCTATATTTATTTTTGACGGCTGCTTTTTTAATACGTTTTATGGAATTAGAAAGGAATTTATAGCCCTTCTTTCCATTTGTATAGTTGGCGAACTTTAATGATTTGACTTCTTTCTTGTAGCGTTTGATTCTACTCTTCAGTTCTTTTTCACAGCTAAGATCGAGGACGCACTCGTATGTGACGCTATTAGCTATGGTGGGGTTAGCCCATGCAGGGGTGCTGATACCTAATACCAATACAATCGCAGTTATTATTTTCATAAATCCAGAACCTTTATTTGTTTAACTTATTATTAACGTCTGCTCAAGGCACACACAAATACGTTTACAGTCATTTTTACTTCCCACAGCATGTGGGTACAATATTTTAATGGTCAAGCAAAAATCACAACACCATTAAATCCATTTAAAATACAAAAACTTGAAAGTTACCTGATTATCTTTTTTTAAAATATGCAAAAGAAACTGATACTCAATGCAAGAAAAAAATGAGTACTGCTAATCTCTAGCTACCTACTAATTGACACTATACAAATAAAATATGCAGAGAATATGCGGACTTTATTTTATTGATAAATAAAGATCTAAATGCTGTATGACCAAATTATACGATGAATAATTTGGTCAATCTTACGACGCTAAAGTGGACGGCAACACCGAATCTTGCCAAATCGTTCGATGAACAATTTGGCAAAATGTACGATGCTAATTTGGTCGGCTACAGCTTAGGTCAATGCCCAATATTAAGCCAGTTATCATGGGTGGCTTGATAAGTACTGTGTATTTTTGGTTTTACATTAATTGACATCATCGAAAACGCCTACCCAGGTTGAGTCTAAATAGGTGTAGAGCCTAGTTCTGTTAGGGTTGCCATCAGCATTTGAGTCTTCAATGTACGACATCCTATTGCCATTCATATCATAGGTATAAGTACTTATTCTGTTAGGATTTCCATCACCATCTGAGTCTTCACTGTACGACAACCTGTTATTGTTGACATCATAGGTAGCGGTGTATAACTCATTTGGAGCTGGGTTAGTTTCAGTATCGGTGTCATAACTCTGAATCAGCCGATTACTATTTGCATCATAGGTGAAGGTATAAATACTGTTAGGATTGCCATCAGCATTTGAATCATAACGATAGGTCAACTGATTGTTATTCGAATCAAAGGTATAGGTACGAATAGTGTTTACAACGATGGTAAATTCTAATCATTCGATATTTTAAAACCGAATATTTAAAGAGCTAACTACAATAAATACGCTTAAGAGTTGACAGAGTACAAATGAAATGTGCAGTGAATATGCAAGCATTCTGAGAAAAATATGTTTTTCATTATCTATTTAGATTTGGTCATTTTATCCATTAGCTTTTCAAACTGTTCAAGTTTCCCCCTAAGCTGTTGAAACGCTTTATTATTGTTTTCATACATCCCATCTTCAATTGCTTCTATTTGCATTTTTATCACTGATAGAGGAGTACGCAATTCGTGAGAAACCTTATTAAGAAACTGAGTTTTCGCTAACTCAAATTGCTTATGGCTTTCAGAGAGGGACTCTTTACCTTGTTTTGGCTTGTTTTGACGCTTGTTAGGCTCTATCTCATATTTTTTCATAGAAGGAAACGTTTGGATCAGCTAGTCGTATGGGTGGATGATAAATAGTAAAACAAGGAAATGTGCAGGAAATATGCAGATTCAATATAATTTTGATTTAAACGATTGGCTCAAATTTGTATCCAGCACCATAAATGGAGCGAATTAGATCATTTTCTAACGACAGTTTCTTCAACTTCTTGCGCAGATTTCGAATGTGACTATCGACAGTTCGGTCATTCACATCCCGGTAATCATCATAGACCAAGTCCATAATATGAGCACGTGAATATATACGGTTAGCATTAGAGTACAGTAGGTTAAATAGGCTAAACTCGATAGCTGATAGTTCAATTTGTAGGTTTTTATAACTCACTATCAAACTTTCTGAATTAACTTCTAAACCGCCAGATTGCAGCGATTGCTTTGTGGTTCGCCTTAAATTCACTTTTACTCGTGCAATCAACTCTTTTAGACTGTACGGCTTGCAAACATAATCATCCGCGCCTATTTCAAGTCCTATTAGTCGATCAACCTCTTCAACTTTTGCAGTGGTCATGATAATTGGAATATCAGAAAAAGCCCTAATTTCCTTGCACACCACTAAACCACTTTGGGTTGGAAGGTCTAAATCTAATAAAATGAGTACAGGATCATTTTCCTGAACCCATTCCACAACCCCTTTACTATCATCAAACCATTTGGTTAGATAATTTGCAGCGTGCAAATACATGATCACCATTTCAGCGATTTCACTATCATCTTCAACAATGATTACAGTTTGCTTATTCATTAGTTTACGATCATTAATTTAGGATCATTAAGTTAGCCAAAGCCTATAAGTTTATTTTAGGCAGTTTAACAACAATATTCAAACCGCCCAAACTAGAATGCTCTGCACTAACAGTACCTCCGTGAGCATTGATAATAGAGTTTACAATAGATAGACCTAATCCTGAACCACTCTTTGAACGGTTCTTAGTGGTTTCAACTCTAAACAATCGATTAAATAAGTTATTTAAATCCTTGTCTAGAACACCTGGAGAAGTGTCTTCGAAGGAAATGATTACCTCGGAAAATTCAACTGATATTGAGACATTAATTTTTCCAAGAGGGTCCGTATAACGAATTGAATTCTTTAACAGGTTGTTAAAAGCTTGTAATAAACGTCTGGAATCCGCATTTACCAAGATATTTTCTTTAGTTGAACTCTGGTAGGTAATTGAAAGCCCTGCTTTATTGGCCAAGGGTTGAAAAGATTCTATAGACTCAGTCACTATTGATTCAATTAATATATCTTCCTTATTAAGCACCAGCGAACCCGATTCAACCAGCGATAGCTGATAGAGATCACCAATCATATGATTTAGATTCCCTAGCTTCTTTTGCAAAGAACTATAGGATTTTTCGTTGGGCTCTAGCGCACCATCTTCCAGTGCTTCTAGTTGCATTTTTATGTTAGTCAAGGGGGTACGTAAGTCATGGGTTACATCAGCAAACATTTTATTTTTTTGGTCCATCAACTGGCTCATCATTTCAGCTTTTTGTATGGCCTCACGTTTTTCATGTGCTTCTCGTTCCACATTTTTTACTTTCGCTAGCCGCCATTGAAATAACAGATAGATAACAAATACTAACGAACTTATCAGCATTAGCCTAAACCAGAGCGTTTGATAATACTTAGGATAAACAGTCACTTTTATCACAAAAGGACTGTTGAGCCACTGCCCTCTTCTATCACTAGCATCTAGATGCAGATAATAAACGCCTGGGCTTAAAGAGTTATATTTTAATTGCCTAATATCGGTAGGTGTCTCTTGCCAGCTATCATCTAGTCCCTTTAACCGATAACGATAACGATTATTTTTTAGGCTAGAAAGATCTAATGCGCTAAAACGTAAAGAGAAGCTAGAATTATCAGCTGATAATGTAATTTCATTTAAATGGTTGCCTATCGTTAACTGTTTATTATCAATCATTAATTCCGTAACAGCTATTTTCGGTGTAAAAGTCCAGGCATTTAAAGCATCTGGCTCTAAGATATCTATCTGATTACTATATGAAAATAATAATTGTCGGCTATTTAATGCAAATATTGATTTTCCTCTGCCATGAGGCAATATTCCATCGGCAATGGTCAGTTTGTTGATCACTTCTCCTTGACTATTTAGCCTAAAGTTTGGGCCAAACCAAGCACTGTTATCCTTGAAAAAATAAAGCTTCTTTGTTTTAGAATCTTCATCGGTTGCAGCCTTAGCAAACGGTTCAAATAACAACTCATTGTTAGTTTTCTCTTTTAGGCGGTTGATACCTGAACTCGTATTAATAAA
The DNA here is from genome assembly GCA_016763695.1 of Alcanivoracaceae bacterium. Taxonomy (GTDB): domain Bacteria; phylum Pseudomonadota; class Gammaproteobacteria; order Xanthomonadales; family Marinicellaceae; genus NORP309. The sequence goes on along the minus strand of JAESTH010000184.1, from coordinate 3,828 downwards.
GATGTCACCCTGCTTATTTTCAACGATATGATTAATATAATTGCTTGATAAACTACCCTGAGTTCCGCGCTCTTTTGAATAGATTGTTACTTGTCTTTCACCAGATTCAATTAGGCCAACGCCACTAATGGTTGATAGCCACAGTCGATTTTCACTGTCGACCTTTATAGTTCTAATGAACGATTGAAATAATTCATTGTTGCTTTTAGTTGCCTGAATCAGCTGGCCATTTTCTAGATCTAATCGAAACAAGTGATTGGTTTTTGAAAACCATAATTTATTGTCTTTGGTAAGAGCAAACTGAGAAATGGGCTCTTCTAGTGGGTTGTTAAAAGTAACGTTAATTTTTTCAAACAGCCCGGTATCGAGAGTGTAATAGAATAACTCTCCTTTGTTTGAACCTAAAATAATGCGCTTATCATCAAGTTTAATTACCGCAGGAAATTTCGTAAATATATCTTGTTCATTATATTGCAACTCAGTCACATGACCTGTTGATAAATTAACCTTTACACTTTTGTCCTCCTTTAGTATTAATATTTCATTGGCTGAGAACCTCATAACTCCATCTACTGAACTATCAAAATACGGGGACAATGCTTTATGGTAATTATCCAGACGTAAAATCCCTTTATTGTTCGCGTTATAAAACCTCAGCCCCTCATTACGAACACCTAACCACGTCAGGCCAGATTTATCGGTTAACATTGCATAAACGGTTGTTCGATTTAAACTATAAGCATCCTGCTTATTCGCCTTTAATACTTTGATTAATTTACCTGAAACTGCATGACGAATTTCAACGCCCTTAGTACCACCTATCCAAATTTCCTCTTCATTGGGTTGAGTAATAGCCGTGTTAATTTTTAAAGAACTCGAATTTTCAACGGGTAAGGGGGTAAGTTGATCACCATTGGCTGAAACAATAAAGCTACCTTTTTTTTGTGTCGCTAACCATAATCGATTGTCTTTTGCTAAAAATATTTTTCTAACACTGACGTTTGCCAATTGGCTATCTAGAAATGTTCTTTTGAAGCTTTTATTTTTCTCAGAATATTTAGCCAAACCATTGGCGGTAGCTATCCACAATTGTTTTCGGCTGTCTAATTCAATATCAAGTAGGTAATTGAAGTAACGATCATCGGTATTTTCAGCAGAACGGTAATGGCCAAATTTTTGTGATTTTTTATTAAATTTATCAAGTCCAAAGCTGGTGGCAATCCAAAAATCTCCACTGGCTGTCATAGCAAAATCGTTCACTTGATTACCAGAGATGGAGTTTACTCTATTATCATGCAGAAATTGTGTCACTTGATAAGTGATTAAATCTAATGCAAACATACCGTCAGACATGCTGCCTATCCAAAGGGTATTTTTATCAACCATCAAGGCACGTACATAAATATTATCGAAATCAAAATCATCACTGGAAAAATGAATTTTTTTATATTCATGGCCATCATAACGAAATAAGCCCTGACGGGTACCTAACCAAATGAAACCTTGTTCATCTTGAGCTAATTCATTGATTTCTTTATTGACTAACCGTGCATTTGCTTCGACAGGATAAATAATTGGTGCAAATAGCTCTGGAAGTAATTGAATATCTTCAGATTGGGAAAGTACTTGAAAAGAAATGAAAAAAAAGATTAAGAAGCTGAATATTTTCAATGAACCACTGACTTTTATTAATATTATTCTGAGTATTTAATAATCTCATCTATATAAAAAATAAACCAGCTTTTTATAATTTTATTATGATTGACTTTACCTACATTCATTTTCTAGTACTTTAATATAATTTCTGTCTCACTATGTGCCCCTTTATAGAAAGTTAATTTTTCATTCCTTCAATTTTTAACGTTCGAATGTCCGCTTTCGGAGTTTTAAATTAAATTTGAGAATTGATTTTTCAAGTTTGGAAATAGGGATTTATAAAAATATTATTATCTAGTTTAGAACTGTATTATCGGGTTTCCTGCCATTAGATTATCGAAAGTTAACTTCCGCTTTCGTATCATTGAACTAAACCGCTCCCCGCGGTAATGGTGCCCTTGGCAAGCACCGTTTATTCTCATAACACTTTTGCTTTTTTCTACTCTAAGTCTTGAGGCATGTTGCCTCACCTAGATTAGGAGAAAACCCATGAACATCAGCCCATATTTTTCAGCACCATTACGTCAACGTATCAATGAAGATATGATCATGCGCAAACTGGCGACTAAAACACAAATAGCTTATATCCGTGGTGTTAATAAGCTTTGTGAGCATTTACAACACCCACCTGAAACCACCACTCAAGAAGAGTTGCGTGAGTTTCAACTTTTTATGGTCAATCATGGCGTATCAGGCATGACAGTCAATGCCACGCTTACAGCACTTAAGTTTCTTTTTCAAATTACCTTAGACAAGCCAGAGGTTATCGCCCGAATTTGTCCGGTTACAGTAGCACGTAAATTACCGGTAGTATTGAGTTTAGAAGAGGCTAAACGCTTTATGGCTATGGCAACACACCCTAAATTAAAAGCAGCGTTAGCTGTTGCCTATGGTGCTGGTTTACGCGTTAGCGAAGTTGTTGCTTTAAAAGTCAGTGACATTGATAGTAAACGCATGGTTATTCGCGTTGAACAAGGCAAAGGTAGTCGTGATCGATACGCTATGCTATCTCCCGTATTGCTTGAGCATCTTAGAAATTGGTGGCGTTTCGCTAATCAGCAAGGACAAATGTTTGAAGGCGGTTGGTTGTTTCCAGGATTAAACCCGATTGACCATATGACCTCTCGTCACCTCAGCAGAGTGTGTAAGCAAACAGCCAGTGCTGCGGCTATCGAAAAGAATGTTTCTATGCATACCTTACGCCATAGTTTTGCTACCCATTTACTTGAAGCTAAAGTTGATATTCGTGTTATTCAGGTATTGTTGGGGCATGCTCAACTTAGTACCACCGCACGTTATACACAAGTAGCAACGAATTTACTCAAGGAAGTGATAAGTCCATTAGATTTCTTATCGATAAAGCATTGAGTCGCTCATGTCTCGTCCAACACTGGAGGTGGCTGATGTCTTTCGAGCACACGGTCAACATTGGCGTGAGTAGCATGCAGGTCACCTTAGTTTAGCGCAACTTAAAGTGATGTCTGCCGTTGAACATTGCCGCAGTGAAGTGCTCGGTGGTCATGTTTTACATTGTCCTGCGTGTGAGTATGTACAAATTGCTTATAACTCTTGTCGCAATCGACATTGTCCGAAGTGCCAAGCCAGTGCAGCTAAACGTTGGTTAGCCGCACGACAAACGGAGTTATTGCCTGTCGATTACTATCATGTAGTGTTTACACTGCCACAGCCCATTAGTGAATTAGCGTATTACAACAAGTCGGTAATGTATGGCATCTTGCTCAAAGCAGCAGCAGCACGTACTTTACTAACCATCGGTGCTGATACCCGGCATTTAGGTGCTCGCTTAGGCGTTACTTTTGTCTTGCATACGTGGGGCAGCGCGATGACGCACCACCCGCATGTGCATGGCATTATTCCGGGTGGCGGTTTATCACTTGATGGTAAAAAATGGGTGTCATGTAAAACGGGATTCTTTTTACCTGTGCATGTGTTATCGCGTTTGTTTCGACGGTTATACCTTGAGGGGTTACGTGAAGCGTATGAGCAGAATAAGTTACTGTTCTTTGGTGATTGTTTGCCTATTGAGGAGGAAAACCCTTTTTTGTCGTGGCTAAACAATCAACGTAACGTTGAATGGGTGGTTTATGCCAAACGACCCTTTGCAGGGCCACAAGCCGTATTGGCTTATCTATCGAGATACACCCATCGGGT
>JAESTH010000183.1 GCA_016763695.1 Alcanivoracaceae bacterium | reverse complement strand
TTTTATGGAAAACAAGGCAGATGTTCAGTTGATTCCTTGGTTAAATGCAGATTATATTGGTACATTGATTATTACTCTGGCCGCTACTTTTGTTGGTTTGTATAGCCGTGCTAATAGCCATAAATTATTATCTGTTGAAGAGAGGCTGATTCCGACTTCGATGATTGTTGCAGCTGCATTCTGGTGGATATATGGTGGTATATCAGAGATTAATCTTCATTATTATAATATTCGTTTTTTATTGATGGAATTATTTTTAAGCATCAGTAGCATTGTCTTATTGATTTTAGCTAATAGAATCAAATTTAAGTTATTGAAAGCTATTTCATTTGTTTTGGCTCTAATCATGTTGGTGCTGGTTGAGATTATACCTGATATTAATACTGGAAATATCATGTTCTGGAATGTAAGGTTTATTGGCTTAATGGTCTTAGCAGTCTTTCATTTGATTTTGTCATGGTATTGGGATTCAAAGAAAAGACATGGAATGATTAGAATATTTAACTTAGTTTCAGTTGTATTCATATTTACTGGTTTGAGTAGTTGGTTATACGGATTGAGCTATGAACTGATAAGCTATTACCCTGATGAGCAATTTGTATTAATAGAAATAATGATGGCAATATCGGCCATCATGTTATTGAATACGGGGCTAAAGCTAAAGTTAAATAACTTTAAATTTGCCTCAGTTGTGATAACTTTACTTATGGTGTTGCCCATAATGTTGATTCCGCAATCGGACTCAACATTGCCAGTATTATTTAATATTCCTTTTCTGGGACTATTGATATATGCGATAACAAACTATGGCATGTCATGGTATTGGCAAAGAAAAAATAGCCAGCTTAATAGTCTGTTCAATAAGTCATTGGAACTACCTATTTCACATGTGTTACTTGGATTTGCCCTGACCATATGGGTGATTATGGGGCATAATGAATTATATACTTACCTACAACAACCTCATTTCATTAATGCTACTTTAATATTTATGATGGCATCATTTGTGTTATGGGTTTTTGTCGCACATAAACTTGTATGGAAATCATTGCATATGCTTCGATATGCCTACTTACCTTATTTAATGGTTATTAGCTATTATATTCTGGCATTGGGTTATGAATTTCATGATGGTATAGGTTTACTGGTTTGGTTTTTTGCTGCATTGATCAATTACTGGATATTACGTGTCTATGATGTTGGTAAAAAGGGTGATAAATTCATAAGAGCTGATATTTATCATATAGTTGGTCTGTTGTTGTTTAGCCTTATTATGGTACTTGAGTTTGTCGAATTGATTGGCATGTTATTTGGTGAGGGTAGTATCTGGCATTATTCATCTTACGCGTTTATGTTGTTATTGATTACTAGCACTGTCTTTATGCTCAGAAAGACTAGTGTATGGCCCTTTGTCAGATATTACCACGCCTATTTTAATCAAGGTTTACTGATTTCAATTATGGTGTTGTGGTTGTTGGTTGTGGTTATGAATTTGTCAAAACCAGGTGTTTTAACGTTTTTTCCGTATTTACCTATATTTAATGTCATGGATTTTGTGGGGATATTCTTTGTTTTACTGGTTTGGAAAATGCTACAAAGCCATCTATTATCACCGACGAAAGAAAGAGAAAAAATGGTGCTGATTATTTTGCCAATCACAGCTTTTTTAATCTTAAATACCAGTATGTTACGTGGTTTTCATTTTTGGTATAATATAGAATACAAATGGTCTAGTATGCTCTCTTCCTTTGTGGTTCAATCAGGGTTTAGTATATTGTGGTCGCTGACTGCTGTGGCGTTAATGGTATTATCTGCCAGAAAAACCTGGCGCAAAGTGTGGTTGGTTGGATTAGGGCTTATGATTGCAGTGGTTATAAAATTGTTTTTGGTTGATATGTCGGCCTCAGGAACTGTGGAGCGAATCGTTGCATTTCTTTCGGTGGGTGTATTATTATCTTTGGTTGGTTATTTTTCACCTTTACCGCCAGATGATGAGAATATCTTACAACAAGCACAAACAGAAAAGGAAAAATCATGAAGCCGGTAATCTCACTTCTATTAGTCATGTTTGTGAGTTTATCTGTGTGTGCAGGTAAAGGAAAGTTTGAAAAGCAGCTTCAACTTGAGTTAAGTGCGGAATCAAGTGGTTATATATTTACTGTCCCTGATGATGTCTATAAACATTCTTATAGTCCTGTCTTAGCAGACCTACGAATTATCAATGCGACTGGTGATTTTGTGCCTATGAGAGTTTATTTTCTTGATAATCAGGTCATAGATCAAAGCCAACAATGGAACAAGGTAAAGGCTTTATCGTCAAAAAGCAACAACGAATTATTATTAGATACAGGTGGTGTTTATCCTGTGGAGTCTTTCAAAATAGTATTCAATCAAAAGAATGTATTAACAGATGTCAAATTTTATTCACGTCAAAAGCACAAAGGTCGGTGGCAGTTTGCAGGATTAAGGACACTTTATTCAATAACTACAAATGGTATTAATACTAAACAAGATGTAGCGAAGGTAAGACGTTCTCATCACCGTTACTGGAAAGTCTCTCTGGGTGATAATATCGATATGCAATCAATTAGTACTATTCAATTTAGCTGGAGGAGTCACCAATTGGAGTTTCTTGCACAGGGAGAAGAACCGTTTACTTTGGTTTATGCCTATCAGGGGAAAATAAAGCCAGCAGCAGCAAGCTGGTATAATAAAATTCCTTCAGCATTAAAAGAACAGATATTTTCCAAACATATTAAGGTGAATGCAGCGAGTTCAAAATATGTATTAGTTAACAATGATACAGTTACAGGCGCAAATGATATTTCGAAATGGATATTTTGGTTGATTCTGGTAATTGTCATTATGATTTTAATTGCGATGGCTTATCAGTTGCTTAATGAGTAACAATAACATAATACTCGTCAAATAATTAATAAGCATAATTGCAACATCGGGGACTTATTTGAATGCCCCCGTCAAGCCAAGCCTTTTCTTGTCAACTTTAGCGAGTTTGCGCATGACGACATCATGCTGGTTATTAGAGAGTGTAAACCTAACTGTGTAAGTTCATTTTACAAAGCCTAAAGAGTTTTTTCTTAATACTTGGTTGGATAAGGTCAATCAATTTATAACCCTATCCAACTACTAAGCTATAAGTCATCGATTAATCAGAAATCTGACTCTTAACGTTGATTTTGCTAGATATGATGCGATTGCTAAATTTTTATGCCAAAATGACCTTCGAAATTTTTCTCTAAAACAATAATAAAAAATAAAAGAGGTATATTCATGTCATATGATAAATCCGTTGCAGATCATTATTTACACGGTGATTTGCTTAAATCAATTGAAGCAGCACTCCCCAGTCTTGGTAAAACCACGGAAAATATAAGTATAGAAGATCTTGCTGCGGTTGATGAATTTCATATAGGTGGGCGTCAGGCGACCAGTAGTTTAATTGCCAAGCTGATGTTTTCTGAGCAACATCATGTGTTGGATGTGGGTTGTGGTCTTGGCGGCGCGGCTCGATATGTCGCAGATAAATATAAAAATAATGTGACAGGAATTGATTTATCCAAGGAATATATTGAAACAGGTGAAGCGCTATGTGGGTGGTTGAACTTAGATAAACAGGTGAATCTGGTACAGGGCAGTGCAATGTCTATGCCCTTTGAGGACGAGACATTTGATGGGGGTTATATGTTACATGTTGGTATGAACATTGAAGATAAAGCTAAGCTTTTTGAAGAGATATATCGGGTGCTACGACCCAGGACATTTTTTGGTATTTATGATGTGATGCGCCAGACCGATGATGGCTTGATTTATCCAGTACCTTGGGCTACTGATAGCAGTACCTGTAAAATAGCTGTTTCACAACAATACAAAGAGACTTTAAGTGATGCAGGTTTTGGTGTGTCGAAAGAAAATAATTGTCGTGATTATGCTCTGGATTTTTTCAAAAAGCTACGTGAAAAAATGGCGACAAGCAGTGAGCCACCACCACTGGGATTACATACCCTCATGCAGGAAAGTACTGGTGTAAAAATAAATAATCTAATTGAGAATCTTGAAAAAGGTTATATTGCCCCTGTTGAAATCATTGCTTACAGATATTGATAGAAATCGACTATAGAATCACAGAATAGTTCTGTGATTCTATTTTCGGACAGCCTGCCTAGGGTAATATAATTCTTTGCCTGGTAATGATAGAATCACTGTAGACAAAGGGTTTGGGTATAAACTCTTTTGGTCTTGCTGGTATATTAAAATATCTGGAACTCAACAAACCAGCACTCATCTCTATCAAACTTAAATCCAGTGATTGCTGTGGGTCGATTTCAATATCTACAATAAACTGATCATTGGCAGCCGCAGAAATCCTGACTAGAGATAAATCAGGCTTTATTGATTTGACCTGCTTTTCATCGAATATTATTTCTTTATTAACAGCCAGTTTAAATATATTGAGTTCGGTATTGGTATTGAGGATTAATCTATTGACTTTTCTTTGCGTGGTTATTTTTATTTGATAAATCCTGCGATCAGAATACTTTCGATCATTGATATTGACTATTTGTGCAGTAGCAATATTTTTATTTTCAGTTTCTGAGGCGATTTTCGCCCAACGCCAATGTTTGGACTTAAACTCTGATAGTTGTTTGGCATCAAGGCGTTCATCAAAAAAGTCCTTATTCCATTTGTCAGTATTTATGTCATATGTGAACATATAGGCAGAACCTGAATCCTGATCCTGGTAATAATAGAGGCTATTGGGTAAGGGACGTTGTTGATTAAATGAAGCTTGGGTTTCTGCAAATATATAAAGACCAATCAGGGGGATGATAAACAGCCATTTATTGATGTGATATTGCTGAGGGATTTGTATGCTGGTGATGAATGTGGAAAAAATGAGGACTAAAAGTAAACCGCTAAAAGGTAAAACCATTAAGCCTAGAGCAACGGGTAATTGTACGATAAACGGAGAAAAAATCAATATTACAGGAGCAAGCAGCAGTAATGTTAAACTGGGTTGTGGTTTTTTAACTAATACATTGACTGCTAAGGCAATTGTTCCCAGCAGGCTAATTAAAATAAAGAAATGTGCTCCGGGTAATGATAATGCAATAATGATATTGATTAATATCCAGATTAACAGTGGTATGACCATAATATCGCTAGTAAAGTGTGTTTCAGTAACTTTTCTATAGAAGAAAAAACTAATACTTATTGCTAATAGTGCGAAGAAGGCGATATAGTGATAGCCATTGTAGGTGAAGCCTTGTAATATTTCTGCATAGTGGGGGTGCAACCAATATAAAAATTTTAAAATAGTAAAGCTTATCAATGCTGTTACTATCAGAGATTTAAATAAGGGCAGGCTTGCAGAAAATATGGATTTCATGTTGAGTGTTTTGTTTTTTAATCCAATAGTTATGACCAGCAGAAATAATAGTAAATTGGCGATGCTGATAAAAAATGTCCAGTCGTAAGGATAACTGACTGTTTTCCAAAATGGTATCTGAAAGTAAACGTCATCCTGATCTGATTTTAAGTTGTTTAAATCCATTTGGCTTAATTTATTTAACATTGGCATCAGATAATGTGCTTGGTGAGCCAATGAATCTAGTGAGAGATTTTGGGTGTTATCTAAAACTGTGTGATAATTGAAGTGATTATCAATAAAAGCAAAATTAAAACCAACAATATCCTTATCCTGGCGAAATATGGTTAAATCAGTATCATTTGGCAGTAGCTTATAAATGCTGTAAGCCAGAGAGTTTGAGGTGGGAAACTTTAAATTGGCTTCATTGAATGTTTTGAGCAGATTATGGTTGCCATGATTGGTCTCCATCAGCAGATACGAGCTGCCACTGCTGCCTCGGGCTTCAAAATTTAACACGGCGCCAACATTATCTGCCCATGGATGTTTATTGACAAACGCACTAGCACCAAGTAAGCCTAATTCTTCAGCATCGGTAATAAGGATAATAATGTCATTTTTAGGTTTGATATTTTGCCTAAGATAGGCGCGAATACCCTCCAGAATCGTAGCGACACCAGAGGCAGCATCACTGGCTCCCAGTGAAGAAAATGCCATGGAATCATAGTGCGACATTATCAGTAGTGACTTGCCAGTTTCATCCGTCCCCTCAATTTTTGCAATAATGTTTTCAACTTCAGTATAAGTATGGTGTTTATTGCTGATATTTGTTTTTTGTATCTTAATCTGTAAACCTAATCTTTGTAGCTGTTTAATAATGTAAGATTTGACAGTGCTGTGATTATTGGCACCTACGTAATGTGGTGCCTTGCTCATTGCCGCTACATGATCATAGGCGTTTGCTATGTAAAAGTTTTTTTCGATGATATCATCAGTTTTGATATTATTGGGTTTCACAGGAATAAAAGCCAAATAAGCCAAAAGAAAAATAGAGATTAAGTTAATATAATTGGTTGATTTATTTAGCATCGATTCACCTTGATTATCTTGTCCTGTTAATAAGAAATACGATTAATATTTGCACCCAATTGATTCAACTTTTCTTCAATGACTTCATAACCTCTGTCAATAAAGTGTATGTCAAATATCTCGGTACTGCCTTTCGCTACCAGCCCAGCTATGACCAAACTTGCGGATGCTCGTAAATCTGTAGCCGTAGTTTGGGCAGAATTAAGCTGTTTGACACCTTTTATGATGGCTTGCTTGCCAGCAACAGTAATATTTGCACCCATACGAATCAATTCATTTATATGCATAAACCTGTTTTCAAACAGGTTTTCAGTGACTATTGAATAGCCATCTGCAATGGCATTGAGTGTGCAGAACTGTGCTTGCATATCTGTAGGGAAGGCTGGGTGTGGTGCGGTATTGATATTAACAGGTTTAGGGCGTTTTCCATGCATGTTTAAGCTAATTGAATCTTTGGTAGTTGATATTTCGGCACCGGCTTCTCTTAATTTTATCAAAACTGATTCCAGGTCTTCAGGGTTTGCTCGATTTATGGTTATTTTTCCACCTGTGGCCGCTGCTGCGACTAAAAAAGTGCCTACTTCTATTCTGTCTGGTATGACATTGTGTTCACAGCCATGTAAAGTTTTTACACCCTGAATTTTTAATATTGATGTACCTATACCTTTAATTTGTGCTCCCATATTTATTAAATAACGAGTTAAATCAACAACTTCAGGCTCAGTGGCGCAGTTTTCTAAAATGGTTTCTCCTTTTGCTAATGTTGCAGCAATGAGTAAGTTTTCAGTGCCTGTCACAGTGACTTTATCCATGTAGAATTGACAACCCTGTAGCCTATCTGCTTTGGCAATAATATAACCATTTTCAACTTTTATTTTTGCCCCCATTGCTTCTAAACCTTTTAAATGGATATCAACGGGTCTGGCACCAATAGCGCAACCACCTGGCAAAGAGACTTCTGCCTTGCCATATTTTGTCAATAAAGGACCTAGTGCCAAAATGGATGCACGCATGGTTTTTACTGTTTCATAGGGCGCTCTTGGATTGTGTATGTGATCGGCACATATTTCTACATTGGTGGTGTCATTTATCGTTAGCCTGACTCCCATTTGAATGAGTAATTCATTCATGGTAGTGACATCATCTAAATGTGGTACATTTTTGATAATTGATGTGCCAGTGCCAACTATGCTTGCGGCAATAATTGGTAGTACGGCATTTTTTGCGCCAGAGGCATAGATGTTCCCACTTAGAGGTTTCCCTCCTTTAATAACTATTTTTTCCATACTATTTTAATTGGTTAAATTCTGTGATTGAATAAGATTGAAAACTAAAGGCGTGTATGTCACTTTGCATGTGGTCTCCCAATGCGGCGTAAACCATTCGATGTCGATTGATTTTTGATTTATCCAAAAACTCATCCGAGACAATGACAGCGGTGAAATGAGTTAAATCATCACTTTCAACTTGTACATGGTGACAATTTATATGGTTTTTTATCAGTTCTTCTATTGATTTTGGTTGCATGTGTTTTTTCCTAGTCTGTTTTTAATTCAGGATTAGACTGATTCTTGTTTTAAAGTGAGCACATTATATTTTATAATATCAGGTTGGAATAGTTAAAAATGAATTTTTATGGTGTGTTTTAATGATTGAAGCGGTGGCTTTGTTAATAGTTGGGTTATTACTGTTAGTTTACTCAGCTGATAAGTTTGTAATAGGAGCTGCTGCAACGGCCCGTTATTTGGGTGTTTCTAGCATGGTTGTGGGTTTGATTGTGATAGGTTTTGGCACATCGGCTCCAGAAATGGTGGTCTCAGCCATAGCTGCAATGAAGGGTAACCCTGGTTTGGCTTTGGGTAATGCTGTGGGATCAAATATTACCAATATAGCCTTGGTACTTGGAGTGGGTATCATCGTCTCGCCTTTATTGATATGTTCTAATACGGTTAAACGTGAGATGCCAATATTATTATTTGTGACTGTATTTGTATTATTACTGATGCTGGATGGCGAGCAGAGTAGAACTGATGGTGTTATATTAATAGCATCGATGTTTGTCATGACAATCTGGTTGGCCTGGCTGGGGTTGAGACAATCAAAAGGAAATGATATACTTGAGGATGAATTTGAAGCAGAAATGCCAGATGATGTTTCTAAAACAGCGGCGCTATTGTGGTTATTGTTTGGCATGATAATGTTACCAGTGGCTTCTATTTTAATGGTAGATGGAGCCACCACTCTTGCTAGAATGATGGGTATGAGTGATGTGGTCATTGGTCTAACTATTGTTGCTCTTGGTACCTCTTTGCCCGAGTTGTCAGCAACTGTTGCCTGTATGAGAAAGCAGGAGCATGATTTGGCCTTGGGAAATATCGTTGGTTCCAATATGTTTAATTTGCTTGGAGTGCTGGGTATCAGTGCCAGCATTAAATCTTACAAGTTACCTGATGATTTTTTATTAACTGATTATCTGGTCATGTTAGATTTAACCTTGGCATTAGTCATATTTTCACTTGTTTATGTAGTCAGGAAGAAGCCAATTCCTAGATTTGTTGGTTATTTATTTGTCATAAGCTATTGTGCTTATATGTTTTGGTTATATCAGAGGTCTTAAACTTTATTTTCATGAAAAGCGCTAAAAAAGAAATTTTAGAAATAGCCAGACAAGTTGTTACTGTCGAAAAAAAGGCTTTAGAAAAACTGCAAGATCAGTTGGGCGATGAATTTACCCATGCTATAGATATATTGTTACAATGTAAAGGCCATGTTATTGTGATAGGGATGGGTAAGTCTGGACACATTGGTAATAAAATATCAGCCACATTGGCATCAACGGGAACTCCTGCGTTTTCTGTGCACCCTGGAGAGGCAAGCCACGGTGACTTAGGTATGATAACTCAAAATGATGTGACTATCTGTATTTCTAATTCTGGCGAAACAGAAGAAGTGCTAAATATTATTCCGATTATTAAAAGAAGGGGTATCAGTATTATTGCAATTACTGGTAATCCCAAATCAACCATGGCCAAAATTGCCGATGTACACCTTTCAATAGCGATGGGAGAAGAGGCTTGTCCCTTGGGCTTGGCACCAACAACCAGTACCACCACCACCCTGGTTATGGGAGATGCTTTGGCGGTAACACTGCTAAAATTACGTGATTTTACCGAAGAAGATTTTGCTCGATCACACCCGGCTGGCTCATTAGGAAAAAAATTACTATTATATATTGACGATTTGATGCGTACAGGCAATGATGTGCCAAAGGTGTTAATCGGTACCAATATTGAAGAAGCATTATTTGAGATTACCCAAAAGCGTCTGGGAATGACGGCGGTGGTTAATAATAAAAATGAAGTACAAGGTATATTTACGGATGGTGATTTACGCAGAGCATTCGATGAGAACATAGACTTGAAGCATACGGTTATTGAAAAAGCGGCAACATTAAACCCAATAACGATAAACTCCAATAGTCTGGCAGTATCTGCTGCCCAATTAATGGAAAAATATAATGTTCATGGCTTATTGGTTGTTGATGAAACTAATCAGTTGGTCGGAGCCCTGAATATTCATGATTTACTTAAAGCAGGAGTTGTTTAATGAAATTGACAGAAAAAATCTTGAAAATAGCTAAAAATATTAAGCTAGTTATCTTTGATGTTGATGGAGTATTAACTGATGGTGGAATTTATTTCACCGACGATGGCAGGGAAATTAAAAAATTCAATGTTAAAGATGGTTTGGGTTTGTCGTGGTTAGCGCAATCAGATATTACCGTAGCAATAATCACTGGAAGAACCTCTCCAATAGTAGCAGAAAGAATGAAGGCTTTAAAAATTAATCACGTATATCAGGGCAGAATGAATAAGTTGGAAACCTATCATAATTTATTAGATGCATTACATCTTAATCATTCCCAGGTTGCCTATGTTGGTGATGATGCAATTGATGTACCAATTATGCGAGAATGTATTTTGCCAATCGCTGTGGCTGATGCTCATGATTCAGCCAAATCAGTGGCAAAATGGGTGACCAATAATAAAGGTGGATATGGCGCGGGTAGAGAGGTTTGTGATTTATTATTGAATACGCAAAATAAAATGGTTGAGATACTAAAATCTCATCAGTAATTATGAATAGACAAATCCAACAAATTATTATATTTTCAATCTTGGCGCTACTTAGTTATACTATTTGGTCATATTATTTTGATAGGGAAGAAAGTATTCAGGAGAAGCCTTTTACCAAAGGTTATTCTATCGGAAATTTAGAATTGAGGGTAACAGATGAATCTGGAAATCTCACTGCAAAATTTAAATCTCCCAGTTTAATCAGATATACTGATAGCCCTGTGGTTTTTATGCAGACTCCCTTGTTGTGGACTTTTAAGCAGGGTAAAGAGCATTGGTTGATAAAATCTAATAAAGCAGAATACAATGCGAATTTAGACGAGGTGGTTTTGTACGACAATTTAATCGCAAAAACGATAAATGATGAGTCAGAAACTATCTTTAAAGCAAATAATATTTTGCTTAACCTGAATAGCAACCAGGCCTATACCAAGGATGGAATAATTTTGAAACAAAAACAAGAATTTACAATGACAGGTCAAATTGCAACATTTGATCTGAAAAATGAAATATTAGAGGTTAATAACAATGTTAAAGCAATCTATAAAACGAAAAAATAAACTGGCACACAAATTAATATTAGTATTGTTGCTGGTATTCCATGTTCATACTGTGATGTCATTAGAGTCTGATAAAATGGCGGACTTTGTTCTTGAAGGTGATAATTTCAAGAATCTTCCTGAGGTCAGTGCTGGAATGACAAAAATTAAATATTGGGGAAATGTTTCTATTGAGCAGGGAAGTTTAAAAATCATGTCTAATGATGCAATTATTTATAATGGAGATAATGGAATTGTAAAAGTCATACTAACAGGTCGCCCAGTTAAAATGGAGCAAATTATTGATGCAGAATTTGGCAAGATTGATGTTAAGGCCAGAAAGATTGATTTTATGGTTCAGGATGAATTGTTGTTATTAACCGGTGATGTGGTTATCAAAAGTAAAATACAGGGGGAAATGAGTGGTGAAAAAATCACCATGAACTTAAAAACCAAAGAAATCAAGGGTGTTAAATCCGAAAATAAACGAGTCAAGTTAATTATAAAACCCCGATTGAAATAATGATAGTCGTTAATAATTTAGAAAAATCTTATAAGAATCGTCAGATAATTAAAAATATTTCCATGACTGTAGATAGAGGGGAGGTTGTGGGTTTGTTGGGGCCAAATGGAGCTGGTAAGACCACTTGTTTCTATATGATTGTTGGTTTGGTTACGGCTGATGCAGGCGAAATATTGATTGATAATATTGATGCGTCAAAACTAGGAGTACATTTACGAGCGGGTCTTGGCTTGGGTTATTTGCCACAAGAAGCTTCAATATTTAGAAACCTGACAGTTACACAAAATATATTGGCTGTGTTAGAGCTACGTAAAGACCTTAATAAACAGCAAAGAGACTCACAAGCTAATGCACTGATGGAAGAGTTAAGCGTTGATCATGTGCATGATCAGTTGGGGATTAGTTTATCTGGAGGTGAACGCAGACGTGTTGAGATAGCCCGGGCACTGGCCTTAAATTTGAAATATATACTGTTGGATGAACCTTTTGCTGGCGTAGATCCCATTTCTGTTATGGATATACAAAAAATTGTCACTCATCTAAAAAATCGTGGTTTAGGGGTGTTGGTTACTGATCATAATGTTCGTGAAACGTTGGGTATATGTGATAGAGCTTATATCTTAAATGATGGTGTAATGCTGGCTGAAGGAATGCCAGAGCAGATTATTAGTAATGAAGATGTTAAAAATGTTTATTTAGGTAAAAACTTTCGAATGTAAAGGTTGCTTTAATGCTTTAAATTGTGTATCGTTAGTATATCGCTATTAACAAAAATTGTGGATAAAATAAAGCCTTGAATTATCATAATTCATACCAAAATATTCTTTTTAAGAAAAGGTTAAAATCACTAAGCCTGTCTTCAATCTCGCTGAGTCGTGTAAATTTTCTTTGCAGGAAAATAAGACTCAATCATTTTTATAAAATAAACGAGGAAATTACTATGCAAATAGATATCACTGGTCACCAACTAGATGTTACTACTTCAATGAAAGATTATTTCAATTCAAAATTTGAGAGAATTAAACGTCACTTCGATCAGGTTATTAATGTCCATGCGATTCTCAGTGTGGAAAAAATCAATCATAAAGCGGAGGCGACGATGCATATAAATGGTAAAACATTATTTGCCGAATCGGTTGAAGAGGATTTATATGCCGCAATAGATTTATTGATAGACAAATTAGACAAGCAGGTAAGAAGGCACAAGGATAAAATCACCAGTAAACATAGAGGAGAAGCATTAAAGTATAACAACGTCAGTTAATTAATCAACTCCAGAATATGTCATCTACTCCATGTTTAACATAGAGTAGATGACTGTCACGAATAAGAAAATGAAATTTATAGACTATATTGAACCAAATATAATAGATTTAAATATACCTTTTAGTAGTAAGAAAAGATTATTTGAACAATTAGCGGTTAAAATGGGTGAAAATACTAAAGAGGTGAGGATGATTTATGATTCTTTAGTGCAAAGAGAAAAGATAGGAACCACTTCATTAGGAAACGGTGTTGCCATGCCACATGGAAAATGTCTGGAAGATAAGGAGGTCAGGATTCGGATTATGGTACTCAATAAACCAGTCAACTATGAAAGTGTTGACAATACGCTGGTACAGTTAATTGTTTGTATAATATTCCCTAAAGATATTGATGAGTCTCATAACTTTCTATTAAAATGCATTGGTGGATTTTTTAAAAAACATCGTATTTTTCGAGAGTTAGTCAGCGCAGAATCAGCCAAAGAAATTAAAAATATAATATTAAAAGAGTCTATATAACGCTTGACAGAAAAAGTAGTCGTAGCGAGGTCAAGTCTGGTTTGAGGCAATAATTTTTCATGATTTATGGAAAATAATGGGCTATTTGACGAAAAGTATCGATACAATGACCAAATCCTGCTTTTCCGCAGTAGAATACTCTTTTTTTCATCAAGCACAATATAACATATGCAAGAATTAATTATTATCTCTGGGATGTCCGGCTCTGGTAAAACCATAGCTCTGCGCACATTAGAGGATTTGGATTTTTACTGTGTAGATAATTTGCCTATAGATATGTTACAACAGTTTGTTTCTCATATTTGCCAGAACAAGGATGATTATTTAAGAGTTTCAGTAGGAATAGACATCAGAAATTCAGAAACAGCCTTGAAAGAATTACCTAAAATTATCAGCAATATAGATTTGGGTGTTATTAAAGTAAAGGTTATTTTTTTAAATTCAAATGATAAAACTTTGTTGAAACGCTATTCAGAAACAAGGCGTGCTCATCCATTATCCAATAAAAAACACAATTATTCTCTTTCACAGGCAATAATACATGAGCGTTTGCTATTGGAGCCATTAGCAAACGCTGCAGATTTGTTGATAGATACGACTGAAACATCGGCTCCGCAGTTAAGAGATAAGATTTGGCGCCATGTCAGTCGCAACGATGATGGCAAGCTGTCATTATTATTACAGTCATTTGCTTTTAAACGTGGGGTGCCGTTTGACGCGGATTTTGTTTTCGATGCCAGATGTTTGCCTAATCCATTTTGGCAAAAGAGCTTGCGAGAATTTTGTGGTAGAGACAAGCCGATTAAAGATTTTTTGGATAGCAAAGAAGTGGTGATAGATTTTTATCAGGATATCTATACGCTGGTTGATAAATGGATTCCGTCCTATGAGGAGCATGACCGAAGTTATTTAACTATTGCTATTGGTTGCACAGGTGGTAAGCACAGATCTGTGTATTTGACTGAGAAACTGTTTCATGAATTGAAGAAGAGCAGAAAAAACATATTGGTTCAACATCGAGAGCTGGATTAATTGATATGTGATGAAGAATTTCTGAAAAATTAAGATGAAAAAATTAAATGCTAAAAACAATATGATATTGGTAGGTATAGAACCAATAACTTGTTGCCTGGGAAAATAGCTATACGTTAATTATTCAAAAAACACCTTAACTTTTCAGAACATTCTCATTAAGTATAGACAGGGGTTGATGCAATTATATTGCAAATAAATAATATATTTTATTTAAGATGTTGCTGCATAGTCACTTTATGATTTATTAAGTAAGATGCCCGTGATGAGTGTCACTACAATTCACATGTAGATAGTCATTAAATTATTTGTAACTACTCACCTTGTTGCAGGGATCTATTGGAAAAAGTTGCAGACTTAGTCATGTTTGTGAGATTACCGTCTTCGCGAAAATGACCAGGGGTGTATGCAGTTACAATTATTCCTTTTCTGAGCCTAATTTGGATATTTTGAGATTATCAGGAAAAAGTGCCTTAGCTTTAACTGACAATTCTTTTGCCTCATCAAATTTTTCCAACTTCAACAATGTATGATATAAGTGGATATACAGTTCTGGGTCTTTAATGCCTTTATCTATAGCCCTGTTAAAGCTGGTTTCAGCTTCCTGATACTTGCCTAGTTTGTATTGTATCCACCCCATGCTGTCAATGATGGCAGGGTTCTCGGGTGCCAAGCTAATGGCTTTTTGAATATAGTCATAAGCTTTGTCCAATTGCATATCATGATCAGCAAAAGAGTAGCCTAGCGCGTTAAGTGCCTCATAATTTTCAGGATCATCTTTGATTATTTGCAATAAATCTTTTTCAAGTTTGGCCATTTTGTTTTGAGACTCATAAAGCATGGCGCGATCATAAAGCAGGTCTGGGTTATTGGGTAAAATTTGCAAGCTTTGGGATAAGGTGCGTATGGCAGTATCGGTATTGCCTTGTTGCTTGTTGATTTGAGCTTCTAGTCGATAAGCTTTTACAGCATACTTTTCTTCAGCATTTTGCAACTGATGCAATATCTCTATTGAGTCATCATATTGTTTGTTATCATAAAGAATGAGACTGATCATGTCTCTGGCATCTAAGTAATGGTCGCCACCAGATACCTTTCGGTAAAACACTTCGCTTTCGGTAAACTTCTCCAGCCAATAGGCTGATTCCGCAGTGAGAAAATTTTTGTGGTCTTCAAGCTCACTATTTACTACCATGTTTTTTAGCACTGAGTAAATACTATGTGCCGCTTCATTGTTTTTATTTTGTAAAGCAAAGACTATTCGCTTAAATAGGTTATCTGGTGTTTGTTGGTGTTTTGCTAATATTTTTTGTGCTTTTTCAAACTGTTTGGTTTCTTGCAGAAAGCTTGCATATTGTCCTGTGTAAGTTTCATTCTTTGGTTCTTTAGCTATGACAAATTCAAAATCACTTTCTGCTTCTTTATATTCTTTCATGATAGTTAATAATCGCGCCCTCCAGTAACGGGCTTCTATATGGTTTTTGTCCAGTTCAATGGCTTTGTTAACAGTTGCTAAAGCTTGCTCTGTATTTTTATAGGAAATAGAAATTTTGGAAATGCCAAATAATTTGGAAGATGAATTCTTAACCGTTGCATTTCTGAGCGATGACTCAACAACCTGTATAGCCAAATCTTTTGGCAGGCTTATTATTGCTGATTGAATAAAGTTCCAGGCATCATTATCATTATTAAGTATCAGGGCTTTAATGCTTCTTTGTGCTTGTTTGTAGTCCTGATTTTTTAAGGCATCAATTGTAATGGTTGTTAATAACACATTGACCTCAACAATATCTTGCTTGTGGCTAGTTATTTTCTGACAAGCCATCAGACTTAATAGTGTGGCAAATATGATAATAAAGTTTGTGGTTTTATTCATTTTATTAGTCCTGTATGATTCTTATTTATTCTCTATTAGTAAATCAGCTTGGTTCTGTTGAATAAGTGGTTCTATCACCTGATCCAAGTCGCCTTCCATAATTTCAGGTAGTTTATAAAGGGTTAAATTAATTCTATGATCGGTTATTCGACCTTGTGGGTAATTATAAGTTCTTATTCTTTGTGACCTGTCTCCAGAGCCAACTTGTAGCTTTCTGGCCTCACTCTGTTCGGATGCCTGTTTTTCTTTTTCAATATCAGTGATGCGCGACTGTAATAATTTCATTGCTCTGGCTTTGTTCTTATGTTGAGAGCGTTGATCTTGGCACTCGACCACTATGCCTGTGGGCAAATGTGTCAGGCGAATGGCTGAATCAGTTTTATTAACATGCTGACCACCAGCACCTGAGGCTCTAAAGGTGTCTACCCGTAAGTCAGCAGGGCTGATATCTATGTCCGCAACCGCATCAGTTACTGGTAATATGGCTACGGTACAGGCTGATGTATGTACCCGTCCCTGGGATTCTGTTGTAGGTACGCGTTGAACTCTATGGGTGCCAGATTCAAATTTAAAGCGGGAATAGGCGCCATCACCTTCCACCTGAGCAATGACTTCTTTGAAACCGCCATGTTCGCCTTCATTAACACTGACTATGCTGATTTTCCATTTTTTAGATTCGGCATAACGGCAATACATTCTGAATAAATCACCTGAGAAGATTGATGCTTCATCTCCACCTGTACCAGCACGAACTTCTAAAAATATGTCCTTATCATCATCTGGATCTTTGGGGATAAGTAGTATTTGTAGTTGTTTTTCCAGTTTTAGTACATTTGTTTTGGCTTCTTCTATGCTTTCTTTTGCCAATTCTTTTAACTCTGGGTCATTCATCATTTCCTTGGCTTCTTCAATCTCTTGTTCGGCCTCAATAAAACTGGTAAAGGTTTTGACCAGGTCTTCTAAGCTGGCATATTCTTTAGACAGGTCGCGGAATGTGTTTTGATCTGACATCACTGCTGGATCAGACATAAGAAATGCAATTTCTTCATGGCGTTCACTAGCTGTCTGTAGTCTTGTTTTGATTTCAGGTGTCATTATTATTATCCAGATTTAAGAGTTGTCTAATGTGTTTTATTTTTATTAAATCACCTGATTGTATGGCGGTTCTAATGGCTTTAACAGGGGCATGATTTAATTTGTTGGTTAAGTTATTTGCTAAATAAAACAAAACCTCTTCAGCATCGGTGCCATTTTTTAGTTTTTTAAGTGCTTTATCAAGGCTGTATTTTCTTATTTTAGCAGTTTCTTTTTGAAAATTGTGAATCAATTGCGTATGTTGCTGGCCTTTAAGCCAATATAAAAATGTTTCGGCTTCAACCGTAATTATTTGCTTGGCCTGAATGGCAGAAAATTGTCGATTTTTAATGTTTTGGTTGATCACTTTTTGTAAATCATCAACAGCATAATAAAAAATATCATTGAATTTTTTTACACCAACTTCAACATCTCTGGGGACAGCAAGATCAATAATAACCATGGGTCTATGCTTTCTTTGTTTTAAAGCTTCCTTAATCATCTTGCTATCAATAACTGGGGTTTTACTGGCTGTGGCGGTAAATATTAAATCAAAATCCGCAATACGATTAATTAAATTGTTTAATTCAAAGCTGTCACAATTAAATTGTTCGGCTAATTTTCGAGCATTTTCTAAACTACGGTTACAGATCGATAGTTTGTGGTAAGCGTGTTTGTTAAGATATCTTAATAGCAACTCAGCTGTTGAGCCGGCACTGATCATTAAAATATTCTGTTGTGATAATTTACCAAATATTTGTTTGGATAATTGCACTGCACTGTTTGCGATGGATACTGGATTTTTACCAATGTCAGTATCGCTACGTACTGATTTAGCTACTCTAAATGCTGATTGAAATAAACGTTCCAGCAGTATATCTAATTTTTTATGTTGTTTCGAAATAGCATAAGATGACTTGACTTGTCCAAGGATCTGAGCTTCACCTAACACCATTGAATCTAACCCTGATGCCACCGCAAATAAATGTTCAATACATGCTAGTTCATCTTTTATGTAGAGGTGTTGTTGTATGCTTTCTAAGGGCAGCGCAAACCAGTTGCAGAATTGATTAATTGCAAGCTCTGTTTTGTCGCATGACATATAGAATTCGGTACGATTACAAGTTGAAATAATAATACAAGAATCGATTCCTTTTTGTAGGCAAATATTTTCAACCGCTTCGGCAATATCATGCTCTGCGATTGACATTTTTTCCCTAATACCAATGCTGGCAGTTTTATGATTCAGTCCAACGACTATTAATGGCATGCGGCTTATAAATGAAATACTAAAAGATTGGCAATTTTATCATGGTTAACAATAAAATATAACAGTCGGAAAAAGATTCACTGCTTTTAAATTCAAATCTCGAATATTTTCGTTTTGTGATACTATAAAACTTTTAAGCTGTTGCACAACTATTGGTTTTAAAAGTAATGAATATAGCTCGAAATATTGTTGAATTAATTAAAGTTTAATAGACAATGTTATTATGAGTTTGCCTTTAAAAATAAATTGTTTTCCTTATAATGGTGCTCAGAATGAACCATTCCTAATTTCATTTTTGTGATTCGTGATAGCATTGAGCGCACATCATTTTTTTGCCTTGTATCTATTTTAACGGTTAAAATTTCACCATGGTACTTACACCTGATTTCTTTTGATAGTTGTGACATATTATGCCGCTTTTGATCATAATGAGTGAAGGCTACCACCCTTAGGGCATCATCGTTACCAGTAGATTCAATTATTTTTTTATAATACATGAATTCGGCAAATGGAGCTGTCGATGACAAATCTATTAGGATAATATAAATATCAGCCCCTGCAACTGTCTGAAGTTGCACATAACTGTAGCGTTCTTGCCCTGGTGTTCCATACAGTCTGAGTCTGTTGCCATTGTCAAATTGACATTCTCCATAGTCAATACCTATTGTTGTTTGTTCTTTTAATAAAGTAATTGAGTCAGTAGTTCTAACTTCACTGGTTAATATCTTGCTAGTACTTGCTGAAGTGATTGCTGTGGTTTTACCTGAGTTAGGCGTACCCAGTAAAACAACTTTTAAGGTTGTATCCATATCCGAATGGCGCAAGTTCAGTAGCTTATTTGCAACAAAATAGCTTTTGTTCTTTATTGATTTAGTGTGTAAGGCTATATTTTTATTCGAAGATATAAATTTTGAAAAAATATTTTTCAATGAAAAGAAATTCTTATCAGGAAATAGGCTTCTTCTACCTAAACCTATGACTTCTGATGCCTTGTTTAAAATTTCAACAATCTTGACACTACTGAGTGGATAAGTAATATGGAAAATAGTGCTAGAACTGTGTTCATCATTTTTAGGGTT
>JAESTH010000182.1 GCA_016763695.1 Alcanivoracaceae bacterium | reverse complement strand
TTGGAAAGTAATGAATGAACATGCAAGAAATGGAAAATATTTTGCAACGACAAAAGAGTTTCGACAGAAAGTCAAAGATTTTTTTGCCATAACACTTCCGAAGATATCGGGTACTTTAGACAGTTGGATTAATGACAACTTTCAAACACTGACGCCCGCATCTTGAAGAGTTATGGGTATAGATACATAATGACTTCCTATTATTATAATGATGAGAGGATTAAACGTTTCTGTGTACTCTTTTATCTGGTTAAGTACTCAGTTCAATCCTTGAAGCCATCTTCTCAATTAAGTTTTTTTTAAGTTCGTTATATTTATCCTAAATTGTCCTGTCCTGTACTTTAATTTACCTAGATAGCAGCATGTTATATTCTTTTAATAAAAAACAGTGCAGCTCAATATGTAATGATGATTAAAGCAAAGTTAACTAAGCGAATGCTATGCCAAAAAGTCTAATTCCACACTAACCATTGAAAAATAAGATTATTCATTGAATTGTAATTGTTAAATTTTGAGTGTTACAAAATAAGTAGGAACTAAAGATCCAGCAATTACAGTCAAATGAGTACAAAAATACCTATCAAGTCACTAAAAATTAAAATTACTTCTAGTAAATAATTTTACCTATACAAAGCAAATTTATAATACTTAATAGATAAGCGTTAAACTTCCTATTATAGTTTTTTTATAAGAAACCTTATGCTTAATTTTACTACGACCACGGATAACAAAAAAATTAATAAACAATAAAAACAGTCTGTTAATGTTTTATAAAGACTTGGCTCATGCCTTGCTATATACCTTATGAAAACCTTTTAAAAAATTTATGAAAACTCGTTTGTAATAAGCTCTAATGAAAAACAATTCAAACTAATGAGAGTAATTACACACCATTAAGATTTAGCACTATGGAGGCTATTATGAATGTAAGTAAAAACAACACCGCAACTGAACAAGTAATATTAACCAAACCAATGAGTTTGAATCAAAAATTAAACACACATAAAAAAAATATTACCGCGAAAGTCATTAAGGCTAATGCGGCTATTAATGAGTCCTTTGATTCAAACTGCTTTGTTTTAGGTTATAACTAAAATAGCAATCGCTGCTTGCACGCCAACTACAGGAAAAAATAATGTCTGCACATCTTTATGGTGACTACACAACACCCGAACGATTTTTAGAATGCTTTATGGCGGGGTTAATCAAAAGAAATCCCGGTGAATTAGAATTTCATCAAGCGGTAAAAGAAGTCGCTGAAAGTGTTGTTCCTTTTATGTTTTCTCATAAAGAATACTTTGATGAACTTATTTTAGAGCGCATGACAGAGCCAGACAGAAGTATTATATTTCGCGTTTGTTGGGAAGATGATAAAGGTAAAGTACACGTAAACAAAGGCTATCGTGTACAGTTTAATAATGCTATTGGCCCCTATAAGGGTGGATTAAGATTTCACCCTAGTGTTAATTTGAGCATTCTTAAATTTTTGGGCTTTGAACAACAATTCAAAAACAGTTTAACGACCCTGCCTATGGGCGCGGGTAAAGGCGGTAGTGATTTTAATCCAAAAGATAAGTCAGACCGTGAAATCATGCGCTTCTGTCAAGCTTATATGACAGAGCTATCTAAATATATTGGCGAAGATATGGATGTACCTGCAGGTGACATTGGTGTTGGCGCACGAGAAATCAGCTATATGTTTGGTCAATATAAACGCATTAATGACAATTTTGTTGGTGTATTAACTGGCAAGGGAATTTCTTTTGGTGGCAGTTTAATTCGTACCGAAGCCACTGGTTATGGCACCGTCTATTTTACCCAAAACATGCTCAATCATATTGATGATAGTGTTGCAGGAAAACGTTGTGTAATTTCTGGCTCCGGCAATGTCGCGCAATATGCTGCGAAAAAAATTAATGAGCTGGGTGGTAAAGTTATTGCCTTAAGTGATTCAAGTGGTTACATTCTTGATGAAGAGGGTATTGACGGTGAAAAGCTTGAATTTATTATGGATCTTAAAAATAACCGCCGTGGTCGCATCAGTGAATATGCACAAAAATTTAACGTTGGATTTTATGCCAATCAACGTCCTTGGCAGGTTAAATGTGACTTAGCTTTCCCTTGTGCAACTCAAAATGAACTTGGGCTAGAGGATGCAAAAATCTTAGTTGGAAATGGCGTTATGCTCGTTGCAGAAGGTGCTAATATGCCTTCAACTATTGAAGCTGTTCATTACTTTAAAGAACATAATATTTTATTTGCTCCGGCAAAAGCTGCTAATGCTGGCGGTGTTGCTATCTCAGGCTTAGAGATGACTCAAAATAGCATGCGCTTATCTTGGACAAGTGAAGAAGTTGATGAAAAACTGAAAAGTATTATGGGTTCTATTCATGCGCAATGTCTAGAGTATGGCCAAAATGGTGAAACTGTGGATTATCTTAAAGGTGCAAATATTGCCGGTTTTGTTAAAGTGGCAGATGCTATGTTAGCTTATGGTGTGGTTTAGTTGATTTTTTGAAATAATGAGTAGTGGTATAAATATAAGTAGTAAACACAGGGAGTAAATAATTTATATTTTTATAGGCTCAAAAATTTGTAAATATTAAACCCCAACACATAAATAAAGGAGCTTGTAAGCTCCTTTATTTATCACAAATTTTGAACGACAATACGCTTAGGCGCGACTTGACCATCGTCGTCGATAAAGCCAACGCCAATAAACTCAGCTTTTTCATCATTTTCATCTTCGCCGACATATACCTGAACACTACCCTCTGCTGGTGCATTATAAGCCTGTACAGGATTACCGTGTCGTAGGAAGTTTGCTGACATATCATCTACATAAACTTTAGACATCCCCTCTACCGCACTTTGCATCGGCAATAATAACGGGTCGAGTAATTCTGACGGCGTAATGTCTTGCTCGTTTGCTTGCTCAAGTAAAGCTTCTAGTTCAGGTAACGTCACCATTTTAGCTATTGGATAATTGCCTACAGCTAAACGCCTGAGATAAGAAACATGTGCGCCACAGCCCAGTAGTTCACCTAAGTCATCGACAATAGTGCGAATATACGTGCCTTTTGAGACATGAATTTTCAGCTCAACCGTATCATAATCAAAACAGAGTAACTCAAGAGAATAAACGGTAATATCACGTGCTTCTCGCGGTACTTCTATACCTTCACGAGCATATTTATAAAGCGGTTGACCTTTATATTTAAGCGCTGAATACATTGACGGCACTTGTTTAGTGGTGCCGCGAAAACTATCTAGGGCAATAGCCAACTGTTCATTTGATACTTCAACATTTTTTTCACTGACGATATCACCATCCGCATCGCTAGTTGTTGTACGAATACCAAGCTTAGCGGTAACCTGATAGGTTTTATCAGTGTCGAGTAAAAACTGCGAAAATTTAGTACCTTCACCTAAACAAATTGGCAACATTCCCGTAGCAAGCGGATCTAACGCACCAGTATGTCCTGCTTTTTGAGCAAAATAAATGCGTTTAACTGCTTGCAGAGCATGATTAGAAGACATTTCATAAGGTTTATCAAGTAATAAAACACCGTTGATCTGGCGACCTTTTCTACGTTTTGCCATGCCTTATTCGCTCGTTTCACTGTCAATTGAATCATCCCATTTCAATTGCTAAAGTAGCTTCAGCAATTAATTCACCGGCATTTGGCCCAACGATTGCACAACCAATAATTTGTTTGGTATCTTGATTAAAAATAACTTTAGTTAACCCTTCACTACGGCCAATGCTTAAGGCGCGACCACTTGCCATCCATGGGAACTTACCAACACCGTAATTAATGCCTTGTGCTTTTGCTTCACTTTCCATCATGCCTGTCCAAGAAACTTCTGGATCGGTATAAGCGACGGATGGAATAGCTTTAGGATCAAAGAAATGTTTTTTGCCAGCAATAACTTCAGCAGCAATCTTACCTTCTGGCGTAGCTTTATGGGCTAACATCGGTTGACCTACAATATCACCGATGGCAAAGATATGTGGCACATTGGTATGTTGTTGTTTATCGACAGCAATAAAGCCACGCTCATCAATGTTAACGCCCGCTTTTTCAGCATCTAGCAATTTACCATTAGGTATACGACCAACGGCTGATAACACCAAATCAAAACGCTCTGCTTGTGCGGGTGCTTTGCTCCCTTCCATCGTGACATATAAGCCATCTTTTTTAGCCTCTACTTTGGTGACTTTCGTATTTAACCAAATATTTTCATATTTTTTACTAACAAAATTTTGGAATGAACGAATAATATCTTTATCAAAACCAGCCATTAAAGCATCTGCCATTTCAACAATACTAACCTGCATACCCAAAGCGCGGTACACTGTCGCCATTTCTAAACCAATAATGCCGCCACCGAGCACTAGCATGCGGCCCTTAGTAATATTTAATTGCAATGCACCCGTTGAATCAATAATACGTGGATCATCGGGAAGAAATGGTAATTTTACCGGTCGTGAACCTGCGGCAATAATAGCGTTATCAAATGTTATGATGACATTACCTTGGTCACTTTCAATCAGCATTTCGTTAGTGCCCGTGAACTTACCATAGCCATGAACAATTTCTACTTTGCGTTGTTTAGCCATCATTTTTAAGCCGCCGGTTAATTTATTCACCACACTATTTTTCCAATCGCGCAGCTTATCAATGTTAACGTTTGGTTTGCCAAAATCAATTCCGTGTGCCGACATTTCTTGTGATTCATC
Source organism: Alcanivoracaceae bacterium (assembly GCA_016763695.1). Taxonomy (GTDB): domain Bacteria; phylum Pseudomonadota; class Gammaproteobacteria; order Xanthomonadales; family Marinicellaceae; genus NORP309. The sequence continues at coordinate 1,093 of JAESTH010000182.1, read as the reverse complement.
TATTACTTTCGCAGCATGTAATAAAGCCTTTGAAGGGATACAGCCAACATTTAAGCAAACACCACCAACATTGGAGTAGCGTTCTACTAAAATAACTTTTTTGCCTAAATCAGCAGCACGAAATGCTGCAGTGTAACCACCAGGGCCACTACCTAGAACAACAACTTCAGCATGTTTTTTTTCACTCATGTTTTTTCCTCTTTTTTAATTCAGCGTGCACAGCACGATCTGTTATATTAAAGGGTAAGTTTGAAACCTGCCCCTACTATTCATTGTTACGTACTATTAATCAAGACATAACAGGAAACTATGCTCTCTGCAAAATAATGTATCGACTTGCGCCACTGATCAGCAGATACGCATTACCTCGTTTTTATAACCCACAATAAATTAATCAATTTATGCTTTAAATACGCCTATCCTACTGAATCAACGCATCAACATCATTGAGACATTGACTTAAATATGTAATAAACCGTGCGCCTTCAGCACCATCAATCACACGGTGATCATACGATAATGACAATGGCAACATTAAACGTGGTACAAATTTATCATCTTGATACACGGGTTTAATGCTCGATTTTGACAAGCCTAAAATCGCCACATCAGGCACATTGACAATCGGAGTAAACGCAGTACCACCGATACCACCTAAACTCGAAATTGTGAAATTACCACCTTGCATATCTTTGGGGCTTAAGCCTTTATCACGCGCTTTCATGCTAATCGCTACTAATTCACGCGCTAAGTCTTCAATACTTTTTTTATCGGCGTCACGTAATACCGGCACAACTAAACCATTGGGTGTATCGATAGCAACACCAATATTATAGTATTGCTTAACAATTAAATTTTCACCCTTAGCATCGAGCGACGCATTAAAATCAGCAAATTCTTTTAAAGCTGCTACGACAGCTTTGATCACAAACACAATCGGCGTTAATTTATAACCTTGCTCTGCTGCTGCTTTTTTATTGGCTTGGCGATACGCTTCCATTTCAGTAATATCTGCATCAGCAAATTGTGTCACATGAGGCACGGTTACCCAATTCCGATGTAAAAATTTTCCTGTCAGTTTTTTTATTTTATT
>JAESTH010000181.1 GCA_016763695.1 Alcanivoracaceae bacterium | reverse complement strand
TCTATTCTTTCGAGTTCCAAAATTCTCTCACGTGCTTCTACATCACGTTTTTTGATTTTGGTTTCTTCTTCACGTTCAAATTCATTGGTTAATATATGTTGTTTGGCAGTTAATTCGGTAATTTTACGTATGCCTTGGGCATCCAGAATATTATTTTCATCCAGTGCGGTAATTGGTGTTTGTTCCAGGTAATCAATAGCGGCATCTTCTAATACGTAGCCATTTAAATCCTTACCAATAACCTGGATGATTTCATCTCTGAAGCGGTCTCTTTCTTCGTAGAGCTCTTCAAATTCCAGCCTTTTACCTACTGTTTTTAAGGCTTCAGAGAATTTTGCACTGAATAACTCTTCTATGGTTTCCTGTTTTGAGGCACGTTGACAACCGATGGCTTGGGCGACTTTTAAAACGTCTTCTTTGGTTTTGTTAACCCGTACAAAAAAAGTGACTTTTATATCGGCGCGTATATTGTCTTTACAGATTAAACCATCGTGAGAACGGCGATCAATCTCTATGGTTTTTAGTGAGATATTCATGATTTCCATTTTATGAATGATCGGCCAAACAGTCCTACCTGTGAAGGTCACATCTGGTATCTCTTTTAAGGTGTTGACTATCATTGCTTGTCCCTGATCCACTTTTTTGTAGAATTTCATAACAATCAAGGCCATACCAAAGATAACCAGAAAGACTATTCCTGCTCCTGTTGCAATGGCTATTAATAAATCACTGTTCATTTCTTTACTCCTAAAATTTATATTGTTTTTTGGCAACCCATTTAGTATCGGTCTACACTAAGGGGTTACATATTTTGTTTTTATGGTTTAGCTACGTTATAACTGTCATCATCTGCGATGTATTCAATCAGTAAAACTGTGTCGCCTTTTTTTATGTTTTTACTTTCATCAGCCCTGATATCTAAGATCATGCCAGCACCACCGTCCTCCAGTATACCTTGTCCAAAGGTGGTTGTTACTTTGCCTGTTCTTACTTGGCACTCCTGTCCTATTAATGTTTCTTTTCTCACCGCATTGTGTGCGATAAAAAATCCTTTAAAGGGCCTGATTGACCAGGCTGTTATTGGGATAGATAGGGCAAAGCATACGAAAAGCAGGCCTGCACCTATTATATATTTGATAAATCCAAAAGGAATAAGCGGGAATAATATCGAAACAGCCAGATAGCATATTAACCATGAGGTAACGATTAATAGTGAAATAACCACGGTAACAGGTACGCCTGTTAATCCCCAGTTAAGCATAAATCCGGCTACACCGCCTAATCCTTCTGCATTTGGGTCAACACTTACTTCTGTCTCAAAATCCGTTTGTATTTCCATGTCAATATCTATATTGGCATCAAATAATTCAATATCTACCACACCCACAAGAGCCATCAACCAATAGCATAAAATAATGATCAGTAAGAAGGTAAAAACCACCACTGGGAAACTGGTAATATTTATTAAAAATGTTTCCATTATTTATTATCCTCGCTGTTGTTAATCTTGTCATTGGCTCGTGCATGTTTGATTAGCATTTCTGCGGCTCTTCTTTTTATTTCTATATTGTCATCTTCGTCAATAGCAAATTTCTTAGCTAAAAACTTCATGTCCTCTGCGGTTAATGAGATAGAAAGTCTCAACCTTTTGGGTTTTCGTGATACTTTTAAACCCAAAATCTGCCTGATTCTATCAGGTGGGTTGAGGTTTCTATCCAAGGCTTCTTTTCTTATAACATATTGAATCTTTTCACCCACATCAAAGGCAACCTGAGTTGCTTTAATTGCCTTTTTTTCTTCTTGCCACTTTTGTGGTATCTTTTTGTTACTCATTTTTATCCTTTTGTGGCATCGCTTGGTGAGTGCCTTGTTTATCTGTAACTGTTCAGCGTAACTGTATTAACTTATTTTTAAACAGTAAAAAACTCGCTTTAATTTATTTGCTTTCAAAAACATCAAGTTTTTATCCTGTTTATTAGTATTTGTTTAAGGTAATAGTTGCTCAAACAGTTTCACTGTTTAAAAATAAGCTAACACAGCTACTAAATTGAGACAAGCTGAATAGTTACGTTTATCTTATGTTTTTTGCTTGGCTTTTAATCTAGCCAATACTGCCTGTGCACCACTTTCTTTATCGCCTATGCCTGCATCCTTCATTTTATCAGATAAGTTCTTACCATTGGTTTCATTATCCAGTTTTTCCGCAGCTAAATTGCGGTCATCAAAATCTTGCTGTTTTTGTTTGATGCGTTCTAATGACTCTTTGGCGGATAACAATGTTGAATTGGTGGTGCCAAAGTTATCGGTAATTGTGGCAGTGGCTTTTCGCACATTTTCGGTGGTTTTTACCATGGTTAACTGACGCTCGTAATCTTTTAACTGTCTTTCTGCTTTTTCCATCAGGCCTTTTAGTTTAGCTATGTGACTGGCATAAGAGCGTTGTGCTTCTACCTGCATTGATTTATCTGCTTCAAGCTCTGATACTTTGCCTGCTATTTCTAAGGCTAAAGCCTCTTCATTTTTCTCCAAAGCATCATTGATAAAACTTTCGTTTTTTTCGATGTCTTTTTGCAGGATATCAATCTTTCTTGATGCCTGCATCTCTTTAGCCATCACCTGGGTTAAATCATGTTTGGCATTTTTTAGGCCTTCTTTTGCATCTTCTATTTCCTGTTCAAAAATTCGGGCGCCCTGTGAGTCAATGATTGCTTCACCTAATTCGCGAGAACCACCTCTTATTGCTGTCATTATTTTCTTTAATATGTTCATATTTTCACCTGTTATATTCTTACGTTGTCTTGTTAAATTGCCTGTATATATTATCTTGTTATTTGAGAAAATCTTCCATAGCTGTTATTACATCTATGGCATTTTCATTTAGTGTCACAATTTCTTCTACCACTTTGTCTAAGCTAGAGGAAACGGATAGTGCGCCATAAATGACAAATCTATTGCCTACTCTTGCATAAGCTGAAAGTGGTATGGAAATACTGGTGTCCAGCATCATTTCCAACATTTCAACTCGCTTATCGGTCTTAATTTCATCCTCTGACCACAAGTAAACGATGCATAAAATTTGGTTATTGGTTTTGGTCAAAAATACTGGAAAACATTCAAATTCATTCATTTCTACTTGTAGAACATCGACTTCTCCAGAAATGGTTTGACAGTCAAATGTATAGCCTTCCTGAGTACGGTATTGTGATAGTCGAATTGCATAATCTTCTATGTTCATAAACTTTTTTCTCCTAAATAGTAAAATGCATGGCTGACATAATATGTCAAAACGACATAATATGTCAAGAACTATTGAAGAATAAAGGATATTTGAATTATATTTTCAGCAAGCCACAAAGTATTTATTTACATGATTAGGGCTTGCTTACAGATGGTAATACAACTTTTTAAGAGTGTACAGAAGGCTTTATAAAAGCACTAAGGTTTTAAATATTTGCTATATATTGTTATATAATGGCAACATCTGCATAAGATGTTGCCATTGATTTAAGGTATTTACTCAGCGAGATTAAGCTGTTGGTTTATAAGGCTCCTGAAAGCATAGCTGCTTGCGGGAGCCTCCATGGATATTTTCACGCATCCTTATAAATCAATGGCTTACAGCTGCTTTTCAAAACACACTGGCTAGTTACGATTTAAGACTAATTGGCGACCATTTGTAATAACACACCAGTAAACCAGGCGCCGTAAGTGCCAATAGCATAACCGAAAACCGCCAATAATACACCCACCGGTGCAAGTGAAGGATGAAATGCCGAGGCCACAACAGGGGCTGAGGCAGCGCCTCCAACATTGGCTTGTGAACCAACGGCCAAGAAAAACAATGGTGCTTTAATCAATTTGCCAACAACCAATAACAAAACAGCATGAATGGCAATCCAGATACCACCAATTAAGAACACTATTGGGTCGTCAAATATTTTCATCACATCCATATGCAGACCAATGGTAGCGACCAATATGTATATGAAAACAGAGCCTACAGCTGATGCTCCACCGCCTTCAAGGTTGCGGGCTTTGGTAAAAGATAAAATAATACCGAGTGTGGTGGCAACAACAACTAACCAGAAAAAAGATTTTCCTAAACTGAGATTGGCAAGAGCAGGATAATCAGACGTGATAATGGGAGAAATCCAGTTGGCAAAGGCATGACCCATTCCTGTCACTAAAAAGGCAATACCCAAAATCAGCATTAAATCATTTAAACTCACATCTCGTTTATTTTCAATTTGAAAAGTTTCCATCTTCAGTTTGATTCTTTCTATGGCCGAAACATCCGCGCCAGTTTTCGCATCAATTGATTTGGCTCTTTTGGACATAAATAATAAAATACCCATCCAGATATTTGCCCAGATGATGTCGACAGTAATCATTTTGTCAAAAGCTGATTGTGGCACATCATAAATTTCTTTCATAGCTGCCTGGTTTGCACCACCGCCGATCCAGCTTCCAGCTAATGTTGTCATGCCTCTCCAGATTTCTTCAGCTGCGGATCCTGCAAATGTTTCAGGTGAAATTGCACGAACCACCATAAAGGCAATGGGGCCACCGATGATGATACCAATTGTGCCAGTAATAAACATGATGCCAGCCTTGGGACCTAAACGTATGATACCTTTTAAGTCAACACTTAAGGTAAGCAGCACCAGAGCCGCAGGTAATAAATATCGTGATGCAACATAATAGAGCTTAGAGTTTTCAGCATCTACCAAACCAAAAGAGTTTAATAATGAAGGCAGGAAATAACACAGCAATAATGCAGGAACAACACCATAAAACTTTTTCCAAAATTTGGCCTTATGTTGTTGAGTATAAAAAACCAGACCTAAAATGCCTGCCAGGATGCCAAATAAAACCGCATCACTTTGAATAAATGGTATATTATGTTCGTTCATTGTTTATGGAGCCTCCTTCAGGTTCTCACGTTTATGTTTATATGAAATCTATGTCTATAAGAAAATTTGAAAATATCCATCCAAAAATTCATGCTACGGCATACATCGACCCGCAAGCCTGCGTCATTGGCGAGGTGGAAATTGGCAAAAACAGCTCAATTTGGCCCATGACAGTGGTGCGAGGTGATGTTAATTTTATCAAAATTGGTTGTGACACCAACATCCAGGATGGAAGTATACTACATGTAACTCATAAAAGTGAGCATGATTTAAATGGAGCACCCTTGATAATTGGTGATGGCGTAACTGTTGGTCATAGCGCTATATTACATGCCTGTGAAATTGGCGATTATTGCTTAATCGGCATGGGCGCAACGGTTATGGATAAATGTGTGATAGAACACCATGCCATGATTGGTGCTGGTTCAGTTGTCCCTCCAGACAAGCACATAAAAACTGGAGAGTTATGGCTTGGCAATCCAGCCAAAAAAGTACGAGATCTGACCGAAAAACAAATGGCAGATCTTGAGTATTCTGCCAATCATTATGTGAAACTTAAAAATAAGTATATGTGATAATTTAAGGAATTGTTCAACTAGTTTAGAACAGTAGCTATAAATCATTGATTTATACAAAAGGCATTCATAAAAATGCTGAAGAGCCTAAAAGTGTTAGTTAAATAAGTGAGAGAATATCCCCTAATAATTCACTCTATAGAATATTCAATGAAATTTATGCAACTATTCTGCGTAGCTGTATTAACTTATTTTTATCAGTAAACAACTCGCTTTAGTTTATTTTGTTTAATAAATACCGTGTTTCATCATGTTTATTAGTATTTTTTAAGAGATCGTTGCTCAAACAGCTTTACTGCTTAAAAATAAGCCAACACAGCTACTTAATTGCGATACGCTGAATAGTTATAAATTTTTTTAGTAATTACTTATATTATGTTTTGAAAAGGATCAAATAGCTACTTTAATATTTGAGCAAGGTTCTGAGATTTGTATTAATATTTTAAATGTGGGGTGAATAACAATGGGAAATATAGAGTTTATTGAAGCCAAAGACAAATTGGCAAGGCGTTTAGTGGTGACTTTCCATGGTTTTGGTGGGCCATCTCGTATGAGGCGGGTAGTTGATGTGGTCCATAACGATATGAATGATACAGATATTTTTGCACCAGATTTACGGTTTTCTCTATTAGGAACCAAACATCCTTCAATACTAGCAAAGGGAATAATTGATAAAATAGATGATTATTGTTCGAAAGCAAATTATGAAGATATATTGTTTATCAGTTATAGTGCTGGGGCAACTATAGCTCGTAAAGTGTTGATAGGAGCTTGGGGGCAAAATAATGAAGTGCCATTTGAGAGAGAGTTCAATCCTAAAGTGAAAGCCTCCCGAAATTGGCACAAAAAAGTTTCCCGTCTTGTAAACATCGCAGGTATGACACGAGGTTGGATAGCTTCTTCTAGACAAAAATTAAAAGAATCTATCGGATTAAATTTATTTGGTCTACTAGGCCATATAATTCCTGGATATATGCCGACCATATTTCGATTGAGAAGAGGGGCTCCCTTCATCATTAACATGCGTTTACAGTGGCTTGCCTTGATGAATACAAATATTAAAGATCGCCCTAAAATAGCCATAATAAATTTACTTGGTTCGGTAGATAACTTGGTTGGGCCTTTAGAGATTATTGATTTTACTGGCGATTTTGCAGACAGTTTCCACTTGTTTTTTATTCAGGTTCCCTCTTCAGACCACAGAAGTATACTGGATGTACAAACTTACAATCCTGTAAATTTGATAAAAAACTGGGAAAGAACGAAAGCTAAAGTATTATTAAATACAAGAAGAGGCGATTTGTTACGTACCGCAATAGTTGGGAAAATAGAAGGCTTGCCTGTGCCAGTAAAACCATTTCATAACCCATCTACTGTATCAGTAATAAAGGAGTCTATGTCTCATAACCATCTCGATGACAATTTGCCATCTTCTCCAAATACAGACATTAAACATTTAGTTTTTGTCATTCATGGGATTAGGGATGATGGTTATTGGACAAAAAAAATTGCAGCCAAAATAAAAGCAAGAGGAAAAAACAGCAATAATACGTATGCTTCAAATACCAAAAGTTATGGGTATTACACGGCATTACCCTTTGCTTTACCTTGGATTAGGAGGCAAAAGGTAGAATGGCTTATGGATGAATATGCAACAACCAGAGCATTCTATCCAAATGCAAAGTTTTCCTATGTAGGTCATTCTAATGGAACATATTTAGCTGCCAATGCATTAGAAAATTATGAAACGTGCATTTTTGATAAAATAGTATTTGCGGGAAGCGTTGTACGCAAAGATTACAATTGGGAAAATAAATTTTCAAGTCAACCTCCTAAAGTAAAAAAGCTATTAAACTACGTAGCAACTAATGACTTGGTTGTTGCATTATTTCCCAAAGGGTTACAACCCCTAAAAGTATTTGATCTAGGAAGTGCAGGTCATGATGGCTTTTCCCAATTAGATAATAATATTCAACAAATAAAGTATGTGGAAGGAGGGCATGGAGCAGGCGTAAAGGAATCAAGGTGGGATGAAATATCAGATTTTATTGTTAATGATGTAATCCCAAAAGGAAACACTTTACTAGATTCAGATTTTAAAAATTCTCGATCTCCAGTTGCTATGGCAATTGGGGGTTTTTCAACTATTATTCTTATTTTTCTACTGTATATAATTGGTTCAATTGGATGGGCACTATTTTCCCCATTGATTGATCATACATGGGCAGCAGCTTTTGATTTAAAATATCTCAATGATTTATGGAGCTCGTATGTTTCTAAGGGGAAGGAATTAAATGTGACCGTCAGTATTTTATATGTAATGATGATTCGTTATTTTTTATATAAATATTAAGACTCTTTTTCTCTATGTTAATGCTTGGAGATAAACATTTAAACGATAGGATGTTAACATTAAGAAGTATATAATATAAGGCTTGTCACATATAAGTCAGGTCGATGGCGTGGTCAATTTTTAGAAATTTAGTATCATTAAAAAACGTCCTGAAATAAGAGAAGAAAATGATAGTTAGAAAATTAAGATTACAACGAGGATGGTCACAAGAACAGTTAGCAGAGTTAACAGACTTAAGTGTCAGAACTATTCAGCGAGCCGAGCGTGGTCAAACACCCAGTCTTGAAACTGCACGTTCATTGGCTTCTGTATTTGGGGTTGATATTTCAACATTTAATATAGGAGTAAATAATATGAGTCAAATCGATAAAACTAATGATAAAGAAAGTGAATCAAACAACCAAGCCGTTAAAGAAAACCTTAAAGAAGATGAAAAACAAGCCATAGTATATGTCAAAGGCCTTAAAGAATTTTATTCGCATTTGTTGATGTATATTGTGTTTGGACTTGTTGTTTTTGTATTTAAAAGTCAAACAAAAATAGAGTTGTTTTGGCCATTTATTGGTTGGGGAGTGGGAGTCATTGCGCATGGTTTAATGGCTTTTGAAGTCATTAATTTTAAAGTGCATAATTGGGAAAAAAGAATGATTGAAAAAAAACTGGGAAGGAAGCTTTAAAAGTAACTATTGAGCTTAGCTGTGTTAGTTTATTTTTAAGGAGTAAAATTCGTTTTGTTTTAGTTTACTTGGCTTCAAAAACATTGTGTCTAATTATGTTAATTAGTGTTTTTCAAGCTATCGTTACTCAAACAGCCTTACTGTTTAAAAGAAGCTATCACAGCTGCTAATCATGAGCACATTGCAAGATCTGTGAATATTAAGGCTATTGAAACAGCCCTCATTCTGAGAAAGTAGATTCATATGTCAAAAATTGCTTGATGAAAGGGTGTTATCATTCTAGTTTCAAGTTAGCGGTGCGAAATATAGTGTCATTGTTTATATTCCCAGTACATTTTAAAAATTTTGACTCAGTTTGTTGTTCAGTGAATATTATTAAAGTACTCTGAGGGAATAAAGAACCGTGCTTCTAACTTGAAATTAGAATCCGTATGATTTATGTCGATTTAAATCCCATCCGTGCTGCTATAGCAAATAATTCTGAGAACTCTGATTACACAGCCATTCAGGAAGGAATGATAATAAACTGTCCATTTTAGGAATTGATGAGCTCAATCATTTCAAAACCAAAGGCAGAATAGCCATTGGTAATTCGAAAAACTTAATCAATATATTAAAGAACAAAATTAAACTTGATATTAGTTTGAATTCTGTTTTAGAAGGGCTAAACATTTTGACTATTTTTACTCAAATTTTTGGGTCATGCATTATTACATTTCAAATAAGCCCAATTGTTGGTATTTGCCAATTAGTTTTATTGTTCAAAACCAGGTTTTATATCGCTTTTTTCTTTTTATAAAAGCCTGTCTTTTATATTTCAAACTACAAATTATAGTCAGTTCCCATATCAACTAACTCTATTTATTTCTAATATTTGCCCTGAATACACTCAATCACAGAGTCTTCATCTGGTTGCCATAACAGCCAAACCGTTGTGTTATTCGAGGCCATACATAATTGACTATCAGGCTTAATTTCCACTCCCTTTAGTTTTTCTTCACTTGTCCAACCAGCCTGCTGCATTGTTCCATAACCATTGGTTTGCTGAGATTCGGCGGTAAATATTCCGGTTAGTCCAAAATAAGTTGTATACACTTGTGGCGTGTCGGCATAAGTATCTCGATAAGCCAGATGTACTTCACCTTCTATGGCAGCCATGGCGAGTTGCCCCGTCGATTGGTAGGTATCTTGGATAGCCGACATCTTGTCAGCGAAATGCCCGACAACCTCATCGGCTGGCGACCATTGATGTAGGCTTGTATTGTTTTCATTTGCGGAATCACCGTTAAATGCCTTTGCCTTAAAGGCATTAAATGGTGCAACGTTATAGGTTGTCATACACATTTTTCTTTTATTGCGTTGTTTATACACCAGCAATAATGAACCGCCCAGTTGAGCTATCGCCATCTCACCATCTGTGATCTGTCCAACATTATCTGACGCTGTCTGCCAGCCGGTATTGCTATAGCTTTTTGATTTAATTTCTCCGGTGGACGGTTGCCAACACAACATTAGCTTCGCTGTATTTTCATCGGCTATATCTATGTACTCACACATGGCAAATGCCTGATGTGCCATCACGCCAGTATCTACTGGCTGTGACCAGCCTGTTTCAACTGAAAAAATAACGCTATTCAGGCTGCCTTTGCTATCTGTGTAGACTATACAGAGACCATCATTGATTTGGCCCATAGCAATATTACCCTGACATTGGATATGACTATTTTCGGTTAGTGATTCTTTCTGATTTGACAACACCAGATTCAAAACACCGGCCTCAGTCACGGTTGCTATCCACAGCTCATCTTTGAGAGTTGCAGCTGCGATAGCCTTACTCGATGTAACTGGTGTAATACTGCTAGCTCCCCATGACCATTCTTGTTGCCAGAGAAATCGAAACCAGTTTGCTGCTTTATCATTTTTTTGCAGACTGCCTAAGTCGAAATTTTTCTCTACTGTTTTGATCAGGCTATAGTGGTTGTACGGTACATCGATATTCGTATTCGGTTTTATCATGTCACCCAGTAGTACGGTATAGATCTGGTTAGGGCCATCATAATTAGTGTCATAACCCTGAGCATCATAGTCCGCCTCATCAAACGTCACCACAAGTAACGTCCCTTTGGGTACTCTGGATTGTTCCCAGGCTTTCACTGGATCAGTCAGCAACAAATCGATATCCAGGTTTAATCCTAAATTGGTTTGCCCCGACACTCCACCTTCCTGAACGTTGCTAGCGGCTATATCACCTAAAAATACATATTCTAACCAAGCTGATAACTGACTGACTAACTTTGTTCTAGGGTTTGTATCAACGTGAGTGTTATAGAGATAATGACCATCGTTCCAGATATCAGGTGTGAACCAGCTGTATTCTGGCAAGCTGCTTTCACAGGAGGGTGCAATATCATTCCATAACTGATCAGAAGGTACGATCTTAGACCAACGTGTTTTGTTCGATTGAATATCATGAAATGAGGCAAAGGCATTATGTTTTCTAAAATATCGTGCCAATGTTTCACCATCAGCGGGATACTCTTGTAATGGCTGATCGC
>JAESTH010000180.1 GCA_016763695.1 Alcanivoracaceae bacterium | reverse complement strand
GTGTGGCCAAGGTTTATATTTGCAATAACGTACAATAAATATGGTGTTTTTTTATTATATAACTTATAGTAAGTAACAATTAAATAATCATAACTAGGAATTATGGATAAATCTTTTGTAGACCGAAAAGTTATCAAAAATCAGATAATAAATGACATAAAAGATTTAAATATCCATAAGAAGGTATTGATTTTATATGCAGGGCAAGGAATAGGAAAATCAGCATTAACTGAAGAGATAACAAAAAAAGTTGATTCTCATTTAACATTCAGGGTATCTACAAATTTTTGCAGTAATAGAAAGGTATCTAAAGGAGTACATTATAAATCATTTGTTGAAAATACCATTGCTTTAAAGCTTGAAGGAAAACTTCCCAGCTTAATAGATTATTTTAAGAGTAAGCCTAAAGAAACACTAAAAAAAATCTCATTAGGTGCAATTAAAGCATTTAGTAAATTTGATCCAATTTCCAAAAAGCTGGTGAGCTTTGCAGAAAACGTATCCGATTTTACAGACAGAGAGCTAGGAATGCTCATGTCTTCACCATATTTGGAAGGGCAAATTCAATTTAGTTCATATCTAATTGATTCCATAAAAAATAAACAAGTACTTATCATCGTTGAAAATGCACACAGTATAGATGATGAATTTATCAATTTTTTACGAATGATAATAAAAAAAACAAGGACCATATATTGTATTTTAGAATATACTAAAAATGTTAACTCCATAGAAAACGAAGAAGATTTATTAAATGAGTTTTCTGGCGTAGCTAAACATCGAGAATCCATTGAGTTAATGAGATTACCAACAAATTATGCTTTGGAAATTGTATCAAGTAAAGATGTAGATTCATTAGAAGTTATAGGTCGTTACTATAATGACTCAGATGGGAACTTGAAACCTCTAAATCAAATGGCCAATTATCGAGGAAAAGTACTTTCATCTACATTACAATCCATTTCTAAAAGTAAATATGGAATTGAATCAGTAACAGTAAATGAGTTTAATTTACTCAATGATGATGAAAAGCTAATTTTAGCTTTAATTATTACTAGTGATGGTAGCTTTCCATTAAGTCTTCTACAAATTGCAGCCTCTCATTCACTAGGAAAAATGGATTCACGTCAACTAAGGCATTGTCTGAACACACTTGAAAAGAAAGATTTTATTAAAATTTGTTCTGGAAGTGTTAATACGGCTGATGATGTGAGTTTTAGAATTGTAGGTAGTTCTGATTTTCTTGGCAAATATGACGTGTTAGCGTTAAGAATATGGAAAAAAGTGTATGATGATTCCAACAAAAATAGTTTAGATTTAGCATCAAATGAAATTACCTTGCGCAGATTAAAAATTTTATGTCGCCTTGAAGATAAAGCAAGCCTTTTAGCTATGATAAAAGAGGTTCTATTCTATGCAAAACATAGCTTGTCCCCTATTATATATCTTCAACCACTTGCAGATTGGATTATTAAGGAAAAAACATCGCCTGCTTGGTGCCTTGTGATGAATGAGATACTCAATGCTGCAATCCGTTTTGGTTTGCTTGAGTTGTCACATTCATTATTAAAATGTATTGAATTTACAAAATATTGGGATATTAACAATGAACTTAAGCTATCATTAATCTTGCTTAAAATGAATATGCCTACAAAAGCTTTAAAAAAAATCAATCAATTATTTGAGATGGAAGCAGATTATATAAATAAAGAGACTCAAATGTTATTTGAGATTGTAGCGTTGACAGCTCATTATTATCTTTCAAAATTTTCAGAATCTTCAAAAATTTATTATAGCCTTAGAAAAGATACATCACAAAATGATCATGCAGCCTATGCATTTTTATTAAGATGTTCTCCAATGTTTAACTCAATTAACAAATCAATCATTGACTTATCTGAGGCCATTAGAATCTTTTCCGAGAAAAAAATGCATTTATCATTGGCTAGAACAAAAATAAAACTTTCTATTGCGCTAGCAAAGACAGAGCACATAGAAAAAAGCAAAATGTATTTCAATGAGGCAAAGAAAGAATTAATTAATCGCAATACCGATCACAATATTGTTATAAATAATCAGGAGGCTTTGAAATTACATGAGAAGATAGTCGACCCAGAACTTTTTTCTAATTTGGAAGAGCTTTTACTTATTTATACCAAGCCTTACGAAGTAGCTGTTATTACCACTAATCTTATGTTGGCCTCTGTGATGATAAACGATGATAAGACCGCTATTCAGTACGCAAATGAAGTTATTGAGCTAGTGAAAACAAACCCTAATCTTGATGTTGGAATGTACTGGACAATTAAAAAGAATATGGAATATACTGAAATAGCATTAGGGTACAATAAAGGTTATTTGAGTCAAAAAATTCCTAAATTCGTATTAACAAAATTGCGAAAACACAAATTACTTGCGGCAATTAGTAAATTCCCTAAGAAAATTAAGTGTAAATACGAGCTACACTTTGCAAGAATGACTTATAGGCCTATGTATCTTGCGTATTGGGCAATTGAGTTTGATTGATATTATATTTCAATAATGTATAAGCAAAATCTTGGATTTTATTTTTATCATTATCAAGTAAGGTTGCTATTTGACCAAAGGGTTTGAAGTTTGGCAATGGTGAAAATTCGATAAAAGTAAAGTTATCTCCATCTAACCTTCCATCAATACGCAAAAAGTCCATTTTACCAAAACATGAAAAAGTTTTTTTAGCAATATCATAGATATGTTGTTTAATAGTATGACTGATATCCACTCTTTTTATATGACCTTGTTTATATAACTTTCTTTTTCCTTGATAACTCGCTATATTATTATAAAAATATTCTGAGTCTGTAGTATTAATTAATTCAACAGCCCCTAATATTTCAGGTTTTTCACTTGTTCCGTATACAAGTATTGATATTTCTTTGCCTGGTATGAATTCTTCAACCAAAATAGATTTATCATATAGATCAAACATTGTTTTAATTGCTGATTTAGCTTGTGCAACCATGCCTTTCTGGAATAATCGAACACCAATTGATGTTCCTTCCATATTTGGTTTAACTATTATGGGAAAAAGTATCCAGTCAATGATTTCAAGGTCACTTATTTTTTCTATTAAGGCAGCGTTTGGTACTTCAAACCCCATTCTTTTTGCAAAAATTCGTGAAATAAACTTATCTTGGCAAATGGTTTTTGCATAACTGTCAGCTCCAATATATGGTATATTTAAACTCTCGCAAATAGCTGGAACAAGCATCATTCTATTTCTTGACTTTGCCCCACTCCAAATCGAAAAAACCACTACATCTTTTTTCTTAGGAAGAAACTTTGCTAAGTTAGTAAGATCGTCAATCATTACAGTTTCATTACAAAACTCTAAAAATAATGAGAAAAGGTACTGAGTGTATGACTTATTATGTATCTCTAAATTTCGATTATCAATATTGAGACCTGAAGTATCTACATTTTTATTTTCTGAAACGAGAACTAATAGTCCAGAAAATTTTTTATTTCTATCCATAATTCCTAGTTATGATTATTTAATTGTTACTTACTATAAGTTATATAATAAAAAAACACCATATTTATTGTACGTTATTGCAAATATAAACCTTGGCCACACTAAATAGTTACATCATTTATAAAATATAGCAGGGCTCAGTTTAAATCTTTTAGACTGTTTATTAAGGTGTTCTTTTATCAGCTTTCTTTTGCCATGTAAAATCATCGAAACTAAGGACTTTGAGCCTAATTTTATCATTGGCTTAAGAAAATAAACCTTCTATTGTTTCAAGCACCTATGTGAAACCTTTAAAACAAGTCTATTTGATTAGGGTTTATTTTCTTTAAACGAGCTTCTTCCTGACGGATTTTTTCTTTGGCTTCCATCTCGCCCTGGTGTTTTTGTCGTTTTTGCTGCTCTAGCCTTTTAAATTCTGCTCCCTGTTCAGGAGAAAGGGTTCCGAGTGTTAGACGTTTACCATTAATCATAGAAGTGGGAATGACAAGCCCTTCTTCTGTGACATACATTTTAAATATTTCAGCAATCTCTGGTTTTGTTAAGTCTTCATCACCTGCCGTTATATAATAAACCTGCTCATTTTGGTGGTTTTGTTTTTAGTGGTAGATTTGATGCTGCCCAGATATGTGCTTTACCACGGTCAATGTCAAGAATTGGCTCTGCAATGATGAATTTCAGTAATTCAATAGCAAAATGATTTTGCGCTTTATCCAGTTCTGCCAAACAAAATGCCTGAATCAGGTTTTTGATTTCTTTTTGATGCTTGTTCATGGTTTTAACTGTTTTCTCTTGGCGAGCCTGAAGTCTATATCAGGAGTCTATCTGAGAATAGGAGAAAATACTACATCATCAATAAGGTGACTTAGTATTTTTTTATTCACTTTACGCCCCAATTGTTTACAGTCTAATTCACGTTTCTATTTCGAGATTAGGGTATAATGTCAGTTTTTTATTAGACTGATTCATTGACAAAGAAAGCGATATTTTTAATGGGACCAACTGCTGCGGGTAAAACGGATGCAGCTATTTTTCTACATGAAAAATATGGCTGTGATATTATCTCCGTGGACTCTGCTCTGGTTTATAGAGGCATGGATATTGGCACAGCCAAACCTGATGCAGAAACATTGCTCAGAGCACCACATGAATTGGTTGATATTATTGATCCCTGGCAGTCCTATTCAGCAGCTAATTTTTGTGCCGATGCTTATAAGCTGATGGAAAAATATCAGGCAAGTGGCAATGTACCACTATTGGCAGGAGGAACCATGATGTATTATAACAGTTTGCAAAATGGTCTTTCACCTTTACCTGATGCTGATGCTGAGATACGTAAAATACTCACAGCTCAGGCTGAGGACAAGGGTTGGGAATACATGCACCAAAATCTAGGAAAAATAGATCCTCAATCAGCAGCACGAATCAATAAAAATGACCCACAACGTATTCAGCGGGCACTTGAGGTGTATCATATTTCGGGTAAAACCATGACAGCGTTTTATCAGGAAGACCAGGGCAATGCACTAGACTATAAGGTTTTAAAAATCATTATTGCACCAGATCGGGCATTGTTACATAAGCGCATAGAACAACGCTTTCATTTGATGCTGGAGCAAGGCTTTATTCAGGAAGTTGAAGGGTTAAAAAACAATCCAAAAATCCAAATTGACATGCCATCCATGCGCTGTGTGGGCTATAGACAGGTGTGGCAATACCTTGCTGGTGACCTGAGTTATGATGACATGATTTTTAAAGGTATTGTTGCCACTAGACAGTTGGCAAAGAGACAGTGGACCTGGTTAAGAAAAGAGCAAAATGCCATTTGGCTGGATTCCACCAAAGAGGGGTATCTAGCAGAAATTCAGCAATTGACCCGTGACTTTATAGCAGCTTAAATTGAATATCCTCATCTTATCTCGTAACAAGCAACTGTATTCAACCAAAAGATTATTTGAAGAAGCAAATAAGGCCGGGCATAATACCGCTATTGTTGATTATATGCACTGTAATATTATCAACGAGAAGAAAAATCCCGTGGTCTATTATAATGGTCAATCATTGCGTTATGTCGAGACAATAATCCCCAGGATTGGCTCAACTTTTACCTTTTATGGAGCGGCCTTGATTCGTCAGTTTGAGATGCAAAATATTCCAACCATGGTTACATCTCAAGCCTTGTTAAAGGCCAGAGACAAGTTGCACTGTTTACAGGCCTTAACATGTGAAGATGTGGGCATGCCAAAAACCTATTTTACCCATTATTTTTACAATACCGATGAAATCATTACTGCGGTCGGTGGTTATCCATTTGTGATAAAGCAGTTGGAAAGTACTCAGGGACATGGTGTATTTTTGGTCAAAGACCGTAAGCATGCCAGCGAAATTATTAATGCACACCTAAGTGCCAATAAGAAGTTTATCATTCAGGAGTTTGTAACCGAATCGAAAGGGGCAGATATCCGTGCTTTTGTGGTTGGTAATAAGGTGGTTGCGGCGATGAAACGCCAAGCCAAAAATGGAGAGTTTCGATCAAACTTACATCAGGGAGGAACAGCACAAAAAATTGAACTCACAACCATTGAAACCGAGACAGCCATCAAATCAGCTCAAGCCATGGGCTTATCTGTTGCTGGTGTTGATATGTTACAATCAAAACGAGGCCCGTTGGTTTTGGAAGTTAATGCCTCACCAGGTTTGGAAGGCATAGAAAAGATTACTAAAGTTAATATAGCTGAACATATTTTAAAACTGCTTGAAAGTTAACTGAAGAAAGAATAATCATTCAGCATATACCTCAGCTGTATTAACTTATTTTTAATCAGTAAAAAACTCGCTTTAGTTTATTTTGTTTTAAAAATTGCTGATTTTGATCATGTTTATTAGTATTTGTTCAAGATATTATTGCTCAAATAGCTTTACTGTTTAAAAATAAACTAACACAGCTACTAATTTTAGACATGCTGAATAAGTTACAATAATGATATTTTAAAAAGCACATGAAAATAGCAGGAACAAATATAGCAAAAGGAGAAACCAAACAGGTAAAACTGGATATTGCCAGATTGATCTCAGGTACTAAAATTGAAGTACCTGTGTTTGTCTCAAGAGGTAATAATGACGGCCCAGTGTTGTTATTGATGGCTGGTTTGCACGGTGATGAAATCAATTCGGTCGATGTGTTGCGCAGTATTATCAAACACAAGATTAATAGGGTAGAAAGTGGCACCGTTATTTGTGTGCCAATATTGAATATTTTTGGTTTTATCAATTTTTCCCGTGAAGTACCGGATGGAAAAGATGTCAATCGCAGCTTTCCTGGTCACGCAAAAGGTTCGCTTGCCAGTCAAATTGCTTACCATTTACGTAAAATAATATTACCTCATTGTGATTATATCATCGATTTTCACACGGGTGGCAAGAGCCGCTTTAATAGCCCACAAACAAGAGCCGTCTTAAGCGATGAAAGGTGTAAACAACTGGCACAGGCATTTAATGCACCGTTTACTCTACACTCCGATTTAATCCACAAAACCCTGCGTGAAACGGCTTTTAATCAGGGCAAAACCATTATTGTCTATGAAGGTGGTGAAGCACAACGCTTTGATAACAAGGCCAAAGAGATTGCCATCACTGGTATACAAAATGTACTGCATTATTTGCAGATGAAACAACACAAACATACACAGATTAGCAGTCTCGTCAAACATCATCGAAAATGGTTGAGGGCTCCCAGTTCTGGTTTTTTTCATCCAACAATTAAAATAGGTGAGAAAGTCAGAGCCAAACAAATTGTTAGCACAATTGATGGCCCATTTGCCGATTATGAAGATGATTGTATCTCTCCAAAAAATGCCCACGTGATCAGTTTAAATAATAATCCTATGGTTAATCGTGGTGATGCCATCATGCAAATCGCCTATGATTAATTAATCATCCTACTTCCGAGGAAAAAATGCAAATAAAAAAAACACTGTCAAAATGGTCTAAGAACAGGACAATTGTTATTGTTACCCTGATTTTTGTTTATCCCTTAGGTGTGTATTTAATGTGGAAGGGCGAACATTTTAATAAGGACTTACGTTGGATGATTACTCTTATCTTGCTGATTTGGACTCTGGTTTTGGGTAACAATGGTACGGATAGCGAGGTTGATTCGTCAGATTGCAGTGCTACATTTTATGCTGATGGTTGTACCTATTATCGAGATAGCAGCTGTCAGGTGATTTCAAGATCTTGTGATTAATACTGTATTCTCGTTGCATATTAGATATTTCTAATATATGCTTTATGGCTTTTATTTAAGAGCCATTGTATGAATCATTTAGACACTAAAAAATACCACCGCTTCTTTACCACACCTGTTTTTGCCATGGGCCAAGATATAGCAGGTGAAAGCGGGTTAAGAATCAATGAAGTGGCAACCCGTGCCAGAGCAGGACTATTGAACATCTTATCCATTGTGACCATGGTCATTATTATTTTTATGCCTGAACTGGATCCCATTATTTATGTTGGTCCATTTGTTATTTTTGACATGTCAGTTGCCGCTTTATTTGGTCTCACTCCACTGAGCCCCGCAGGATTGCTAGGTACTGCCATCACCATGAAAATCAAACCCGTTTGGAAACCAACCAAGCCTAAACGTTTTGCCTGGATTCTTGGTTCCGTATTGGGGATTACCTGCCTAGCCTTTAGATTGCTAGAACTTCCAGATATATGGATGTTGAGTGTATTGGCTGTTTGTTTTGCCCTAACATGGCTAGAGGCTGTATTAGGATTTTGTGTGGGTTGCTGGATGCACAGTCTGTTTTTTGGTTGTGAAGTGTGTGAACTGAGTTGAACCCTAATCCCGAGATTAAGCTGGCAGCTGTAAGTTGTTGATTTATAAGCCTGCAATAACATGGATGTTATTGGGAGTTTACATGGAGGTATTCACACGTTCTTATAAATCAATGACTTACAGCTACTCTTCAAAATACGCTGAATAAATCTAAAATATTACTCAAACTCCATTGCCCGAAAAATTCTGCCAATATTCTGTTTAGCCAAGTCACTAAAAGTATGCAGATGCTCATAGGCAGATAAGTCCATTTCATAGGCTTGTTGTAAATCACCATCTTCAGCAATGATGCGAGTGACTTCTGCTCTGACATATAATAAATAATCACGGGTGTACTTGCGTACTTCGACCATATTGGTTGGAGTACCATGACCTGGCACCACAATTTCTGCTCCCAGGGTTTCGAATTCATTATTCCATGTATCTATCCATGCTGCGGTGTCTGTATGGTCTGTTACGGGTAATAGACGTTGGTGAAATGCCATATCGCCAGCTATGACTACTTTTTGCTGTGGTAACCATACAACAATATCACCTGGGGAATGAGCAGGGCCAAGATGTAAGGCTTGAATGATGGTGCCACCCAGGTTGATCTCGTATTTAGCATCGAAGATAATGTCAGCAGTAGTGGGCTCAGTGAATAGTCCTTTTTCTTTTTGTCTTGCTTTCATTCGTTCAACTGAAGATTTGGCAAATCTTTTCATTACCGCAGCACCATCTTTTTGTGAAACGATTTTTGCTCCCTGTTGCTGCCAATAATTAGATCCCAGCATGGCATGGCCTTGGGCATTTTCCAAAATCACAAACTCGACTACTTGATCAGTTAACTTCTTAATTTCATTATGCAGCGCCTGTGCCAATAAATAACTGGCACCAGCGTTAATCACTACCACACCTTCAGGGGTGATAATAAAAGATAAGTTATTATTGTGACCAGAGTTCTCATAGGTCGGAGCAGCTGTTGCACCAATAGCAGAATATACATTCTCTGCCACTTTTTGTGGATATTTATACAGGATTGAATCAGGTGCCAAATATGACTTTGCTTCAGTTGACAGCTCAAAGCTGCTGCTGGCTTTGTGTTGGCACGCTATTAAAAAAGCGGATATTATCAGTATTAGTAGTATTTTATTCATCAGTTGAGCATAACATATTTATTATTTATTCCCTGTTTTAATATTGAAATTATTATATAATCATTGACTGAATGTAAAAAACAGTTTAACGAACATACCTCGAATATGAGCCCATTTTGGGCACACCGTTTAATGAGTTAGAGGAAGTAAACAATGAACACACCCAAGTTTTCAATAAAACAACGTGATTTAACCGCGCCTCCTGATCTGAAAAAAAGCGATGGTACTGGACCTATTTCGCATAAACGACCTCTGTATAAAAATTATATGCCACCGTGTAATCAGCAATGTCCAGCTGGAGAAAATATTCAGGGCTGGCTAGATCTAGTTTATAAAAAACAGTTTGAAGACGCCTGGCAATTATTGATAGAAAACAACCCAATGCCTGCGGTACACGGACGTGTTTGTTATCATCCCTGTGAAACGGGGTGCAACCGTGAAAATGTAGACAATGCTGTTAGTATTCATCAGGTTGAACGCCACCTTGGTGACTTGGCGATTGAAAACGGTTGGGTTCCCAGAATAAAAAATCGTAAGTCAGATAAAAAAGTGCTTATTGTTGGTGCTGGCCCCAGTGGTATTTCTGCCGCCTATCACCTATGTCGATTGGGTCATGACGTGGAAGTGCGTGATGCTGGACCTATTGCGGGTGGAATGTTGCATTTTGGTATTCCTGCTTACAGATTACCACGTGATGTTTTAGCCCATGAAATTAAACGCATCGAAGACATGGGAGTGAAGTTTACTCTTGATCATAAAGTTGATGACCTTCGTAAAGAAAAAGAAGAAGGCTTGTTTGATGC
Organism: Alcanivoracaceae bacterium; assembly: GCA_016763695.1. GTDB lineage: Bacteria > Pseudomonadota > Gammaproteobacteria > Xanthomonadales > Marinicellaceae > NORP309. Next base: position 27,367 of record JAESTH010000180.1, on the reverse strand, counting down.
CGTTTTTGTTGCTGTTGGTGCACATGTTAGTAAAAAAATAAATATACCAGCACGTGAAGCAGGACGTATTATGGATGCAGTAAGTTATTTGCGAGATGTTGGAGAAGGGAAAAAATTACAACTGGGTCGTAGAGTGGCCATTTATGGTGGTGGTAATACCGCAATGGATGCCGCAAGAACTGCCAAGCGATTGGGAGCCGAGGAAACCATCATTATTTATCGCAGAGACATGGACAATATGCCAGCACTTAAGTTTGAAGCAGAAGAAGCCATGGAAGAAGGAGTAAAAATCAATTGGTTGCGCACCATTAAGGAAATTGATGTCGATCAGATAAAAGTAGAGAAAATGGCCCTTGATAAAAATGGTCGCCCAGTACCAACCGGAGAGTTCGAAATCTTAGCAGCTGATGCACTTATTTTAGCTCTGGGTCAAAATATTGATTCAGATTTATTGAACAGCTTCCCTGAAATTCAATTTGAAAAAGAAGGTACTGTTGTGGTTAACAATCAGATGATGACATCATCATCTGGTATTTTTGCTGGTGGAGACATGGTACCCAGTGAAAGAACTGTCACCATTGCTACTGGACATGGGAAAAAAGCCGCTAAATATATTCATGCTTTTTTATCCAGTGCGGTTTATGAGCCTCCAGAAAAAACGCCAGTTGTTCCCTTTGATGCCTTGCATCTGTGGTATCACACAGATGCGGCTGTTTCAGAACAACCGGCTATTCCGCTGGAAAAACGCACCCAATCATTTGATGAGGTTTTAGGAGGTTTATCCACGGACGAAACCATCTATGAGGCCAGTCGCTGTTACAGTTGTGGCAACTGTTTTGAATGTGATGGCTGTTATGGAGCCTGTCCTGAAGATGCCATTATTAAACTGGGTCCAGGTCGATTTTATCAGGTTGATTACTCCAAATGCACTGGTTGTAGTGCCTGTGCTCTGCAATGTCCAACAGCAGCCATTCACATGGTTGATAACAGCAAATTATAGTGTGAAACAAAATGACAAATAAGATCGAGAAAACAATAGACGGTGGCGAAGCAACAGCTTATGTGGCTTATCGAACCAACGAAGTCTGTGCCATTTACCCCATTACCCCTTCATCAACCATGGCAGAACTGGCCGATCAATGGTCCAGTGAAAACACCAAAAATATTTGGGGCAATATTCCACTGATCGCAGAAATGCAAAGTGAGGCGGGTGCAGCAGGCAGTGTGCATGGGGCATTACAGACAGGGGCATTAACCACCACCTTTACTGCTTCTCAAGGGCTAATGCTGATGATTCCAAACATGTATAAAATAGCAGGAGAACTCACGCCAACTGTTTTTCATGTGGCTGCCAGAGCTTTGTCTACTCAGGGTTTATCTATTTTTGGAGATCATCAGGATGTTATGGCGGTACGCATGACAGGATTTGCTTTGTTGGCATCGGCATCAGTGCAAGAGTGTCATGACATGGCATTGGTGACACAAGCGACAACCTTAAAGTCCCGTATTCCTTTTATCCATTTTTTTGATGGTTTTAGAACTTCACATGAGATCAGTAAGATTACCTTGCTTAGTGATGAAGAGATACGAGCGATGATAGATGATCAATTGGTTTTTGATCACCGTTCCCGTGCCTTAAATCCAGACAAACCCTTTATGCGTGGTACTGCACAAAACCCTGACACCTATTTTCAGTCGCGAGAATCAGCCAGTCCCTATTATGTTAAAACAATAGCAGAAGTAGAGAATACACTTAATGAGTTTGCCCAATTAACAGGCAGACAATACCAGCTATTTGAATACTATGGTGCAAAAGATGCCAGACATGTGATGATTATCATGGGTTCTGGTTCTGAAACGGCCATAACAACCATTGATCATCTCAACAAAACGGGCGCTAATTTAGGCGTGCTTAGAGTGAGGCTCTATCGCCCATTTAGTGCCAAACATTTTCTAGCAGCCTTACCAGATACGGTAGAAAAAATAGCTGTATTGGACAGAACCAAAGAACCCGGCAACAGTGGAGAGCCACTTTATAAAGATGTATTAACTGAGTTGGGGCAGGCTTTTACAAATGGTGAGTTAGTCCATATGCCAAAGGTGATTGGCGGCCGATATGGTTTAAGTAGTAAGGAGTTTACCCCTTCTATGGTTGCGCGTATTTTTGATGAGCTCAACGAAAGCATACCAAAAAATGATTTCACCATTGGTATCAATGATGATGTGTCTTTTTCAAGCCTGGAAGTAACCAAAAAGATAAATATTGAATCGGATTTAGTGGTTCGTGCCCTATTTTTTGGACTGGGGTCAGATGGTACAGTCGGCGCCAATAAAAATAGCATTAAAATAATCGGTGCCGAGCAAGGATTTTACGCCCAGGGCTATTTTGTTTATGATTCCAAAAAAGCGGGTTCTCAAACCATCTCACATTTGCGTTTTGGCCCCGAACCCATCAGAGCACCATACCTGATTGAATCAGCAAACTTTATTGCCTGCCACCAATTTAATTTTATTAACCATGTAGACATGCTCAGCAGAGCAAAACAGGGTGCCATATTTCTGTTAAATAGCCCATATGATAAAACAGCGGTATGGGAGCAACTCCCAGTCCCCATACAGCAGGATATTATCGATAAAGAATTGCAATTTTATGTCATTGATGGTGCCAAAGTAGCCCGTTCTGTCGGCATGGGCCGAAGGATCAATACAGTCATGCAAACCTGCTTTTTTGCCTTATCAGGGGTGATGCCAAAAGAGCAGGCCATAGAAAAAATTAAACAAGCTGCTCAAAAGAGTTATGCCAAAAAAGGTGAAGAAATAGTACGCCGTAATTTTGCTGCAATTGATCAGGCTGTCACCCATCTGTATCAGGTTGAAGTGCCAGAAAAAGTTTCTGATAACAATAAAAGCATGGGTTATGGTGATTTTGATAACGCACCAGAGTTTGCCAGAAAGGTCACGGCAGAAATGTTTCATGGTAGAGGTGATTCTATCCCTGTTAGTATTCTTCCTGATGATGGCACTTATCCAACAGGCACCAGCCAGTGGGAAAAGCGCGATATTGCCCATGAAATACCTATTTGGGAACCTGATTTATGTATTCAGTGTGGTAATTGTTCTATCGTCTGTCCACATGCTGCAATTAGAGCTAAGTTCTATAATATCGGTGAATTGCAAGGCGCTCCTGATTCTTTCAGGTCAACTCACGTCACATCACGAGGTTTTCCTGATGTACGTTATACCTTACAAGTTTACCCTGAAGATTGCACAGGATGTCAATTGTGTGTCAAAGCCTGTCCCGCACAAGACCCCAATGATGAGCACCATTTTGCCATTAATATGCGAGAAAAAACCGAGCATTTGCAAGCTGAAAAAGCCAATTTAAAACATTATCAACAGCTTCCGTATCAGGACAGAGACCGTGTTGACTTTTCAAATGTGCGCGGCGTTCAGTTTCTGGAGCCATTGTTTGAGTTTTCTGGTGCCTGTTCGGGTTGTGGTGAAACGCCCTATTTAAAACTCATCAGCCAAATATTTGGTGATCGATTGCTGGTTGCCAATGCCACTGGTTGCTCTTCTATTTTTGGAGGTAATCTACCGACAACTCCCTGGGCAAAAAATGCCGAAGGACGTGGACCTGCCTGGTCCAATTCATTATTTGAAGATAACGCAGAATTTGGATTTGGTTACCGTTTAACTGCTGACAAGCACATTGAAGTGGCAAGGCAATTATTAAGGGGTTTTGATAAGCAACTACTGGATGAAGATTTGGTTATAGAGGTGCTCAATGCACCACAGGTCAGGGAGTCTGAAATTCGCAAACAGCGGGTCAGAATTACAGAAATAAAAAGTACATTAAAAGCATTAGATACACATGACGCCCGCGAGTTATTATCGGTGCTTGATCATATGGTCAGACGTTCGATCTGGATTGTTGGTGGTGATGGCTGGGCCTATGATATTGGTTATGGTGGTGTTGACCATGTATTGGCTTCTGGACGTGATGTCAATATTTTAGTCATGGATACAGAAGTATATTCTAATACCGGGGGACAGGCATCAAAAGCAACGCCAATTGGCGCCGTGGCTAAGTTTGCTGCTGGTGGCAAAGTTGTTCCACAAAAAGATTTAGCCTTACAGGCTATTGCCTATGGTAATGTTTATGTGGCTAGAGTCGCAATGGGTGCCAGTCCACAGCAGACACTTCAGGCATTTAGAGAAGCGGAAGCTTATAATGGCCCCAGCCTTATTATTGCCTATAGCCCCTGTATTGAACATGGCTACCCAATGGAGCAAAGCCTGAGACAACAACAAGCTGCGGTAAAATCAGGTTACTGGCCTTTGTATCGTTATAACCCAGAGTTACGGTCAGCGCACAGAAACCCCTTTATGCTGGATTCCCTGCGTCCCAAAATTAGCGTAAAAGATTACGCCTATAAAGAAAACCGTTATCTTAGTTTAACCAAATCTAATCCCGAGCAAGCTGAACACTTAATGGAAATGGCACAAATCGTTGTCAATCAAAAATGGGCAGTATATGAAGAAATGGCGACCAGAGACGCATCCGAGTTTATACCAGATACCCGATCGGGACAACCGTGCTAGGAAGCTGTCCAAGAATAGAGTTTGTTGTATGAAATATTCGGGTAAAAGTTATTGTTTTTGTCTTAACTCATTGGGCGTTAATCCATAGTGCTGTTTAAAAGCTTTATTCATGGTTCTTGCAGATGAAAAACCAATAAGCTCAGCGATTTGTTCTAGAGACTTAGTAGAGTATTTTAGTAAATAATAAGCCCTCATCATACGCCAGTTTTTTATATAAGTGATAGGGCTCATTCCAAGCATGGTTTTAAATTGTCTTAATAAAGTAGAGCGGGACATTCCTGCATGTTTTCCTAATTGTTGCAATGACCAGTGGAATTGCGGGTTTTGATGGATCAACTTAAGTACAGTATTAATTTTCTTATTGTTTATTGCTGCAAAGAAACACTTTTTTCATTGCTTCCACTGACATACCTATTTAATAATTGCAGAAATAATACTTCAGTAAGACGATCAATAATCAAAGTTTTACCAGAAAAATCATCTTGCATCTCAGCATCAATTAACATGACAGTCATCCAAATTGGATCATGGGATTCTATATTAGAAAAATGCAGAACCGATGGCAATGAATCAATTATAGGATGCAGAATGTCTTTTTCATAATGGACAATTCCACAGATAAGTTTATTGGTTATTTTTCCATTTTGAAAAAAAGGTGAGCCAAGTTCGCATGCTATGTTAGCATCTTGACTTGCTTTTAATGGACTATTGGACTGATCAGCAATCCAGTGCATGTCACCATGTGGAACCATGACTATGTCCATGTGTTTTACATTGACTGTTTGACCCATATGCCCCCCTGCTCCAATATAGAAATCACCATTTAATGCAATATGAAAACGGGGGGATTTTACTTTAGCAAAAGAAAAGCCCCAGGGCGCGGCTAGTTTGGAACGAAAAAAGATATTACCCCGAAAACGCAGAGTATTTAATACATCATTGAGGACATTTAATGATTGATCATCAGTTTTGACACTTTTAGATACTATTTCGGACATTTCAGATACCTGTTTTTTTGATAATACAATTTATAATAATTATCTCAAAAGCAAATGTATTTTTTGCTTATTTTATACAGGGTAGAATAACAATGATTATTAATAAAAACAAACTTTTTAATTTGAGTAAAGTCATATTAATCGGAATGATTATACAACTCCTCATTACCGCAACTGCTGCTGCACATGGGAAAAAAGCATATAAGTATGAGAATGGAGAGTTAGTGCGCCCAACTGGCTACCGCGAGTGGATCTATGTTGGTACACCCGTTACACCAAATGACATGAATAATGGTAAGGCCGCATTTCCAGAACACCATAATGTGTATATCGACCCAAGAAGTTGGAAGGAGTGGAAAAAAACAGGAAAATTTCGTGATGGCACAATCATTATGAAGGAACTTGTAAGCAATGGTTCTAAAGCTGGGGTGAGTGGTAAGGGATACTTCCAGGGCGAATTTGTTGGTTTAGAAGCCACTATAAAGAGTAAATCTGAGTTTCCTGATGAGCCTGGAAATTGGGCATATTTTAGCTTTTCAAGCAAAAACCACAAAACATTATCAAAAAAAGCTAAACCCTTTCCTGCATCTTCCTGTAATTCCTGCCACGCAGCATCTGCGGCAGATGACTTTGTTTTTACCCAATATTATCCAGTTCTAAGTGCTGGTAAGGCCAAAGGTAAAAAGGCTACTGGTGGATATGATTCTGATTTAAACAATAAATATGTAGAACCAAAATAATGAAAATAACAAAAATTTTACTCCTTGGGTTGCTGTGTTCATCGGGACTATCGATGTCTCACGAAGTTATGGAGTTTTCAGATTATGTTGATCATGAAGGGAACATTGGTTTCCCTTCTGACTTTATTAATTCAATGACGCATATTGGCTCATGGTTTGTACCAGAGGGTGGAGCCAGTGGCTTTCATGGTGTTTATACAGAAAAAGAAAGTACTGAAGCTTTTAAAAAAACCGGGAAATTTCCTGATGGTGCAACTCTTGTCAAAGAGTTACGTGGCTCAGATGTGGGTGACTATACGACAGGTAAAGGTGTCAAATTCTCCACAAACGGCATAAAGCAATGGTTCGTAATGATAAAAGATTCGAAAAATCGATTTAAAGACAATTCTGCATGGGGCGATGAATGGGGCTGGGCATTATTTAAACCAGATGATAAAAATGTTAATTTGGTGAAAAATTATAAATCTGATTGTCTGGGCTGTCATATACCTGCCAAAGACAAAGATTGGGTTTATACTGAAGCCTATCCATTATTGAACAAATAGCAGATATAATACTTGATACCGCTTATGATTCGAATGAAATAATTTCAGAACATCAAACAAAGTGGTATCATTTTTTTATATATATTTAAAAGATTCACTTGAATAATCTAAAAGTGCGTACATTATGAGGAACTATGAAGAAGTATAACAAAAATCAAATAGCTATTGACTCATTAAATTCAGAACAATTTAGAGTAACGCAGGAAAATGGTACAGAACCTCCTGGTACTGGCGAGTATCTGCAAAACAATGAACCAGGAATCTACGTTGATATAGTTTCTGGTGAACCATTATTTGTTTCATCAGATAAATTTGATTCTGGCTGTGGTTGGCCCAGTTTTAGTCAACCTGTTGCAAAAAACTTTGTCAATGAAATTCGTGATACTTCACATGCCATGATTCGTACTGAAGTACGCTCAAATCATGGTGACAGTCACTTGGGACATGTTTTCCCAGATGGTCCAAAGGAGTCAGGTGGGTTGCGATATTGTATCAATTCTGCTTCTTTACGATTTATTCATAGAGATGATATGGAAAAGGAAGGATACGAGGATTATATTAAACAAATAAAAGAGAGAAAACAATAATGTCAATAGAACGTGCAGTATTAGCAGGAGGCTGTTTTTGGGGAACACAGGGATTGATCCGCAAACTTGATGGCGTCACATCAACACGTGTGGGTTACACTGGTGGAGATGTGAAAAATGCCACATACAAAAACCATGGAAGTCATGCTGAGGCGCTGGAAATTGAATTTGATAATAAAATTATCAGTTATCGAGATATTCTTGCCTATTTTTTCCAAATTCACGACCCTTCTACAGTAGACCGCCAAGGTAATGATAGTGGTGAATCCTATCGTTCGGAAATTTTTTATACCAGTGAAGAGCAAAAAGCCATGGCGCTAAAAACCATAGCCGATGTTAATGCATCTGGTTTATGGCCTGGCCCTGCTGTCACGAAAGTTAATGCAGCAACAGCGTTTTGGCAGGCAGAAATCGAGCATCAGGACTATTTGCAACATACACCTAATGGTTATACCTGCCATTTTCCGCGACCTGACTGGGTTTTGCCACATTCGCAAGATTGAGCTAAATATTGTGAACAATCATCTGTTATAATCTGCTGCTTTCATTTTCAAATAGATAAAACCGTGTTAAATCCTCAACAACAGTCCGCTGTTATTTATTGTGATGGTCCTTTATTGGTATTAGCAGGTGCAGGTTGTGGGAAAACACGGGTGATTACGGAGAAAATAGCTTACTTGATAGGCACAAAAAAGGTAAATCACCACAATATTTTTGCCATCACCTTTACCAATAAAGCCGCCAAGGAAATGGCTGCCCGTGCCAGAAAAATGGTTCATCTACCAGAAGGTGAACGACTGAATATTTCTACCTTTCATGCTTTAGGCATGCGCATCATACGTGAGGAAATCAAACATACACCATATAGGTTTGGTTTCAGTATTTTTGATAGCTCGGAAACACATAATATTATTAAAGATTTACTGCCAAAAGGCAGCAATCGTGAACAAATAAATACCATTCAATGGCAAATATCCGCATGGAAAAATGAAGGCTTAAAAGCAGAAGAGTTGGATACTCAATTTATGCTGGCTCAAGAGGTTTATCAACAATATCAACAGCGTTTAATTGACTTTAATGCCTTGGATTTTGACGACCTGATTTTACAAACCCTGTTCTTGTTAGAAAACTGTCCGGAAGTGCTTAATCGTTGGCAAGACAAAATGCAATATGTGTTGGTTGATGAATACCAGGACACCAATGGCAGCCAATATCGGCTGCTAAAACAGTTGGTAAGTAAATACCGAAATATTATCTGTGTTGGTGATGATGACCAGTCCATCTATGGTTGGCGAGGAGCGCAGGCAGAAAACCTGAGTATCCTGCAACATGATTTCCCAGAGCTTAATGTGGTTAAGCTGGAGCAAAACTACCGCTCTACCCAAATTATATTGGGGGCAGCTTATGATGTGATCAAAAATAATCCACATGAGTTTGAGAAAAAATTATGGAGTGACTTAGGCTCTGGTGAATTGATTAAAATTAGCCCTTTTAATTCGCCAGAAGAAGAAGCGATGCAGCTCAGTGCCGAGATTGATTATCATAAAATTTTAAAAAACACCATGTTTGCCGATTATGCAGTATTGTATCGCTCTAATCGACAGGCAAAATTAATTGAGCAAGTTTTTCGCAGTAAAGGCACGCCCTATGTAATGAGTGGTGGTCGATCATTTTTTGATTATGTGGAAATCAAGGATCTCATGGCGTATATCCGTATCTTATGTAACCCAAAAGATAATTCGGCCTTCTTGCGTATTGTTAATGTTCCCAGGCGCGGCATTGGTTCGTCTTCCTTGGCAAAATTAGCACAAAGTGCCGAAAGCAGTCACATCAGTTATTTCAAAGCCGCGGGTAATGATGCCATTTTGTCACTTTTGCCAACAAGAGCAGCACAAAAGCTCAAAGAGTTTCAGCAAACCATGCTTAAATTACAAAAAAAGGTTTTGGCACATGTTAATGCCGATAAGATAGTCGATGAACTGGTGACAGAAATTGACTACATTGCCTGGATTGCACAAACCAGCAAAGATAAGACCAGCAAGCACAACCGTACTAAACTGGTTTATGATTTTCAGAAATGGTTGCGGGCTTTTACCAAAAGCAAGGATATGAACCTGATTGATGCCGCCGCGCAAATCACCTTGCAAACCAATAAAGAAGATACCAACAGCGATGATGCCGTACATATGATGACTTTGCATGCCGCCAAAGGCTTGGAATTTACCAATGTCTTTATGATTGGCGTTGAAGAAGGTATTTTACCTCACCGTAATTCTATAGAAGAGGAAACTGTAGAAGAAGAACGCCGCTTAATGTATGTAGGCATGACCCGTGCCATGCGTAATCTCACCATTAGTTATGTCAAAAAACGCAAAAATCGATTCGCAGCTGGAGATGATGATTGTGAAACTGGTCCCAGTCGTTTTTTGGATGAATTACCTTCTAAATATATCAGTGGCTATGGCAAAGTAACAAAAGAGTCAGAAGAAAAACAAAAAGAAAAAAAGATGGGCCATTTGGCAGCTTTGAGGGCTATGTTGGATTAAGTTAGTTTTCACAGTAGTACTGAGACAAGCAAGAGGATTATTGTCCCAAGATAAACGGATGCGAGGTTTTAACCTTGCCTTTCTACCAGCATCGGCAAGACTAACGCCTCGCATCCGAAGTAATCAAGTCATTGGATTCAACAAATTAAACTATATTTTCCTTTTAATCCATGCAGGCCAATTAATGTTTTGACTGGATTCAAGTGTGATTTGCTGCTGTCCAATCTCATCTGAAAATAATACACAGTTTTTTCCTGAAGTGCGAAAACTGGGAACAATGAAACCTTGATAGCCTAAAAATTGTACAGCAGCACCAATATCCTGGCTTCGTGAGATCTGTTTTTTGTTTCTGAGGTCAAGTTTTAGTGTTTTGAGTCTATCTTTTGTAGATAAATCCAGCAGGCTTAATTGAGTCACCTTTAATTTGCAAATAATCATTGCACAGGATGAAAATACAGGAGCTTGAGATAAATGATAGTGCAATTCAGTAATTGAGATATTTTTATCCAGGCTTGTGTATAAAGCCATAAACTTATTGCTGGGACTCCATCTGCCACCACCAATACCTCCCTGTAATGGATCTCGCGTTTTCCAACTGGTACGCCAAAGTGTTCCTGAAAATTCGAGGGCTTTTAGTTGGTCTAGTATATCAAGTATTTCCCTATCATGTGACATGCTATTAAATATATGAGGCAGAGGCTAGACGTTCAATAGCATCAAGTACCACTTCTGTTTGCTGATTATTGATGAGGTCAATAGCTTTTTGCCCATCTAAGAGATGATTATTTGCATACAGCCATAATCTGATTTCATCAGGATTGTAAAATTCAGAAAGCGAATCAATAACATAACGCAGATCTGACAGTATTAACTGCGTACTGGTATTTGGTAAGGATTTCCCTGATTTCCAGCGAGAGAAAGTTGCAGTAGAAACATCTGTAATATTTGCCAAATCGACACCTTTTAGGGTGCTGGATTGATTAATTTGATTAATTACAGAAGCTAATGCAGTACTCATGATTTTATCCTCAATGTATAATGATATTATTACACATATATTTCATCATTGTCAATCAATGAAATTGTTATGGAATATATGGGTCAATCATAAATTGCTGCTATTTCCAGCTGGGTCATATACAAACGCATGTCAAATTCTAGTTGATGATAATCTGGCAGCATGTGTTGACAGAGTTTGTAAAAAGCTTTGTCGTGTTGTTTTTCTTTAAGGTGTGCAAGTTCGTGTACCACAATCATGTTGAGTAATGGTTCGGGTGCTTTTTTAAAGACTGAACTTACTCGCAATTCATTTTTCATTTTAACTTTATTGCCTTGCATTCTTGGTACGTAGCTGTGTAAACCAAGGGCATTATTGATCACATGGATTTTTGTATCATAAATAATTTTACTCAATGGTGATGATTTTTTCATGTAACGGTTTTTTAGCCCCAGAACATAGTCACGCAAGTCTTTGTCATTACCAATAGCATGCGGCTTTGGGTATTTTTTTAATAAAAAATCAGCCAGACGATTCTCATCAAGCATCTTTTTTACCTGGTTTTGTAGGCTTTCAGGGTAGGAACCGATGTATTTAAAATGTGGTTTCATGCTATGACAAGAAAATCATTCCTTGTCAAAGTCTTCTTCAGCGTCATAATTAAACGCCCCCAATAAGGTCACATATTTGTCTTTTTCAATACCAGAAATTTTTGCACTGTATTCATATTCAAACAATAAAATGACCCAAGTGACTTCTTGCAGTTTTTTCTTTTTGGCTTTGCTCATCAACACATCAATATAAGAATCTGCATAAGAGCATTCACTTACAGCTTGCTTGATATTAACGGTACCTGTCATGGCGCCATTGGTTTCTAGATATTCTGGAGAAAAATAGCGTATTTTAAAATTTTCTGACCAGGTATTTTTTGCCCGCGTATTATTTTTGTAAAAAGTTTCTTCAAAATACTCATCAGGGATATCAGCATAAGGATGTTGAGATACCCACACAGAGACCTTGTTTTTTTTCTGGAAAAGATAACCTTTTGTGGCTTCGTTATTTTTTTCTTTTGATTTCATTTCTATATTCTATATTCAGTGTATTTTTCAAAATAACTTGTAATCATATGCCTAAATACACTGAATAGATATTTATAATTCAACTTTACAATGAAATCTGACTTCAATTGCAGCAGCTGCGGCATCTGGGTCTTTCCAGCATTCACAGCCCATCCAGATAATTTCACCTTCTTTTCTGATACAACATTTATTTCTGCATTCAAAGTGATTTTCAAAATAATCCAGTGCCTGTTGGTAAGCATCAATCAGGGCTTGTACTTTATCTCTAAAAGTACACTTGCCGAGCACATTATTTGCCACCACTGAATAAATTACGTGGTATTTTTTGCAGTTATTGTTGATAAGCGGTCTCGGTGGTGGCGGAGGGTTGTTGGGACCGTTTAAGACCACATCCGGAAACTCATAACTGCCAGCCTGGTTTTTAAAATTTGGTGCCTTGACAGCCAACAAACGACTCAATTTTCCTCTGATTCTATATATCATTTTTTTCATAATAAATTCCCCTTAAGTAAGATGTATTGAAGAAGTAACAGCGTTCTTCAATTGGCTTCATCATAGACAAAATCTACTGAATTCATGCTGAATATATGGTGCCAGAATTTTTGAAGTTGATTCTTAAAACAACAGGCAAACCGTAGACCACTACCAAAAGAACAGGCATAACAAAAGTTATTAAATCACATGGCGCCGCGCGCCTGTAGTATCCATTTATCTCTATCCAGTGGACTGATGCCACGGTATGGGGTGGTTTTTCCGTGTGTAACTGCACAGGGTTCATACGCATATAAAGTACTGGTGAATTTCGCTTTGCCAGCACTTAAGGAAGCCAGTGTTATGGGGTACTTCATTGAAGTTGAGGCTGGGACTTTACCTTTTAAGATAAAGCTGTCTTTGTATATTTGCGGGCTTTGGTAGCTTCCACGCATTTTAATGATATCGCTGGTGATTGTTCCTAACAAATCTATTGCTGCGGATATTTGGAAAGATAGAATCGGCTCTAATAAGTTCGTACCTGCTTCCAGTAGACCATTCATTATGGCCATAGGTGTGGCAATGATGAAATCGCCAGAGCGTGAATGAATATTGTGATCTTCACCTTCAATCAGGGTGATTTTTAAGTCTGTGACTTGCCAGCCTTTGATTCCCTGTATCAAAGCTTTATCAATGGTCTCTGCAATTTCTTTTTGGTATTTTGCCGCCACATCGTTGACGCTGACTTGTGATGTGTAGCTGATACCACTACCGAGTTCTGCTGGCTCTATTTTTAGTTTTAATATCGCCCAGCAGGGTTTTGGCATCCAGTATCGCTCAAATCCATAGGCAGTTTTTGCGGGTATTTCTTTATAAATAACGGATGGTGATGAAAACTCTGTAGCTAAATTAAACCTGTCCTGTATGACTGTTTGTAAGATTTCTACCTGTATCATGCCCGTTATTTTTATATGTAATTCACGTAATGGTGTTAACCACTGCATATCCAGCAACGGATCCTCGTCACATAACTCATTAAGAGCACGCACCAGATCCATAATTTGGGCTTCATTTTGCGGTTTAACTTGTACGGTTAACATAGGCGATGATAGGCTAAAAACATCAGGGATTTTGTCAGCCACACCATAAATGTCACCCACTTTAGCATGGCTTAATCCACTTGCCACACCGATGTCGCCAGCAACAAGGTTGCTGATGTCTTTGTATTTGCCCTGATGGATTTCTTTTAATTGTCCAATTTTTTGTCCCTTATCCAATTTCCTACTGGCATTATGCACCGTGTCTCTTGGGCTGATATTGCCATCAAATAAACGCAGATAACACATCTTGCCTAAAGACTTATCGTGTTCAATTTTAAAAACCAGTGCCGACAAAGGTTTTGTATCGCTGCCTATGGTCTCTGGCAGGTATGTTATCACTGTATCTAATAATTCCAGAATGCCGAGACCATTTTTTGCCACGCCCATCACTACAGGAATAAGCTTGCAGTTGGTAACACTATTTTTTAGTGAATTTTGTAGTTGTGAAGAGCTCGGTGTTTTGCCTTGCAGATATGATTCCAGAAGTTCATCATCAAACTCTACTATCTGTTCAACAATTTGTTCCGTCTGAAATGATATAGGCTCTATGCTTGCATCATTGCTGCCAGGATTAGTTGTCTGTTGAATGAGCAGGCTATTTTTTGTTAGCAACTGATTAATGTCTTCCATAACAACATCAATGTCAACACCGACTCTATCAATTTTGTTAATAAAAATAACACAGGGAATCTGCAGTTGTTTTATGGCCTGAAACAGTGAAACTGTATGCCCCTGAACGCCTTCGAGAGCACTAACAACCAAAATAACTGCATCCATTGCCCGTAAAGAATATTCAACTTCAGCACAAAAGTCCACATGTCCAGGTGTATCGATAAGATTGATTTTTGTATTTCTGTAAAGGAAAGATGCTGTTGCCAGACGTACAGAAATACCACGTTCCCGTTCCACTTTTAGATTATCGGTTATTGATGTGCCTTTATCGACACTGCCAATTGTACGTAATGCTCCTGACTGAAACAGAATTTGTTCGGTAATGGTGGTTTTACCAGCATCTACATGGGCAAGTATGCCAATATTTCTTGTTGGGTATTTCATTTTTCAGTTCTATTGACTCAATATTATTTATGAATAGTTGCTGTTACTTTAAAGCCGTTAATCTACTGTGAAAAAGGTATTATGGATAGCTTTTTTGGCATATTTTCTTCTATAATTGTCGTTCAAACTAAAACTATAAGGGTTTACTCAATGCTTTTTCATGATAAATTTTACAGACTGACAATATTATTTTTGTTGTGGTTTTCATTTATAATCAATGCTCAATCATTGCCTGAGATCAAAAGCAAGCCTCATTTTTCCAGAGTTTTCACCCAGGGTTTGATCATAAGAGATAATATCGTTTGGGAAAGCAGTGGTTTATATGGCAAATCGTTATTGACCCAATGGGATTTAAACACGGGTAAGATATTAAAACAGAAAAAAATAGAAAAAAGATATTTTGCAGAAGGCTTAACTGAATTGAATGGCAATTTGTTTTTATTAACATGGAAAGCAGGTGTGGCATTTGAAATTAACCAGGACACTCTTGAAACCATTAAAAAGCACCACTATACCGGTGAGGGGTGGGGCCTAACCACCAATGGTAAACAATTGATAATGTCTAATGGTTCTGAAAGTTTGCAGTTTATCAATCCCCAAACGTTTAAGGTAGAAAAAACAATACATGTACATGTAGATGATGCCGCCATACGTAATCTCAATGAACTTGAATGGATAAATGGCATGATCTGGGCCAATATCTATCAAACTGATTATATTGTTGTTATTGATCCTGAAACTGGTATTGTTGTAAGAAATTATTATTTACCACATTTGCTCAAAGGTAGAAAACCCGGGGTTTTAAATGGTATTGCCTATGATAAAATACAAAAAAAAATATGGGTTACGGGTAAAAACTGGCCACTATTGTTTGAATTATAAGCCTTATGCCTACTGCTGATATTCTTCCAGCACAATCTGATCTTTGGTTGTCCAGAACTGATTGGCTTTGGCTTTATTTTGTGCTTTTAATCATATAAGGTACTTACACTTGCCACGGTAGTTGTAGCTGTCACCCATAAACCAACTGCAACTGATAAATTAACCTGTACGCGGTTGCTGAGTAGTACAAGTATTTGGGGGCAATATTTCAGTATTAATTTATTAATTTGCCTTATTGCCTGGCCCAATATGGCAAATGCCGTCTATCTGTTGGATAAACGGCAATCACTAAATTAACAGTTTTATTTTGACACTTAAAACTCAGGGATGTAGTATTGACGATCACAAACCACTTTTTTGAGTTTAAACATGTTAAAGATCGCGATTATAGTTTGCTTAATATTGAGTATTGGGGCATCTGCTCAGGATTGGGTAGAGTTTGAAGAAGTAACAATGACTAATATTCAGATCAGCCTGGATCTTGGGGTCAATGATACATTCGAAAAAGATTTATTGACAGCAGACTTAGACAATGATGGGGATCAGGACATTATCATTGTTCGTAAAGTAAGATTTTCCACTCCAGGTGGTAAACCAAATGTGCTGGTGATGAATGAATCAGGTGTGATGGTCGATAGAACGACTACTTTGGCACCACAATTTTTAGATGAGACTGATGACAGGGATGTAATTGCTGTTGATGTTAATAATGACGGCTGGCTGGATGTCATTACAGCCACGACATTTGGTCACATACCTAGGGTCTATATGAACCGTGGTGAAGTTAATAATATTTGGCAAGGGCTGGAATATATTAGTGATGACAATCGCATTTTACCCTTTGCAATCCCTCCCCAATTTTGTGCAATCGCAGCAGGAGATATTAACGGAGACACCTTCCCCGATCTTTTTTTGGTTGATTATGCCAATCAACTCGAAGACCGCTTATTAATCAATGATGGTAATGGCTTCTTTATAGATGAAACAGATACAAGAATGACAGCAGCCATGTCGGAATCTGTATTTGGCACGTCAACAGAAATATATGATATAAATAACGATGGCTTTAACGATATCATCAAAGTATCGTCATCAGGCAGTAGTCCGCCACCTGGCAGCACCGTTCCTCAGGTACGAATATTATACAATAATGGCAGTGGTCAATTTACCCAAATGTCCACATTTAATAATCTTACTCCCTATATGATGGAGCTTATTGATGTAGATAACAATGGCAGAAAAGATATATTTGTGGTGAGTGATGATCAGGACAAAGTTATGCTGAATACAGGCAATGATGTTGACCAAAGAGCACTGTTTGACATAAATGATATAAGCAATAGTCCAAATACGCTGTCTTTTGGTGGTAATACCTTTAGCGTTGATCTCAATAAAGATGGTTTTCTGGACATGTTTATTGCAGATGTAGATACAGATATTCAGGGTTGTAATAGAAATCTGGTGGTATTAAAAAATAATGCTGGAGCATCATTAACCGATCCTTTTAATGGTGCAAATCGTCCGTGGCTTACCCAAGGTACTTTTGATATTGCCATTGCAGACTATAATGGAGACGGTTATAATGATATCTGGTCAGGAACTTGTACTGGTAATAGAATGTTTTTACAAGTACCTGTTGATTTAATATATCTTAATGGCTTCGAATAGTCAAAAATAAATGTTACCGCCAATATGTGAAGTATGTGATTTAGATTTTCGGCATGAACTAGAAGGCGATAAATCTTCTGGGGGCTTGGTTAGATTTGCAGATTTCAAAGAACCATCCGAGCAAATAACAGGTCATCCAGATGGCCTGGCTTGGTTTTGTGCCAAACACCTCAAAGAGGCAGAATTTTTATCCGCATTGCCCCAATCGGTCGCTATCTCACAACTTTTATTAAATGATAGCAAAAACAGCCAATAAATTAAGAATTGCTTAATAATCTCAGTTAACAACAATATTCACTTTAAGCTAAAGGTGTTTTAGATTTATAATAGCCGTTGGTATTTACAAAATTATACGATAAGTGGAAGCAGTTATGAAAAAAGTTTTTATGTGTGTGTCTTTTATGTCTTTATTATTTGCGTCATTTGCGAACGCTGGAGATGCAGAACTTGGCAAAGCAGCCTCAGGCCTATGTGCAGCCTGTCATGGCGCTGATGGAAACAGCGTTAACCCTGTATGGCCAAAGTTGGCTGGTCAACATGAAGAATACACCACAAGACAATTGTCACTTTTTAAAAGTGGTGAAAGAAAAGCCACAGTCATGGGCGGTATGGTTGCAGGCTTAAGTGAAGAGGATATGATCAATCTTGGTACATATTTTGCCAGCCAAAAATCAACCATTGGTTCAGCAGATGAAAACCTGCTTGAACTAGGCAAGGCATTATATCAAGGTGGCCAGACAAAAATGAAAATCCCTGCTTGTATGTCATGTCATGGCGTAACTGGTAAGGGTAATCCATTGTCAGGCTACCCTGTGTTAGCGGGACAACATGCTGCCTACACTGAACAACGTTTAAATGACTATAGAGCTGGTGAAAAAATTGCCAATGACGATGATGTTAATGGCAAAATAATGGCCGATGTGGCTGAATACTTAAGTGATGAAGAAATTAAAGCTGTGGCCAGTTATATTCAGGGACTGTATTCAGATTAATATTTGAACTTTACAACAAAATAACGGTCAAAAAAATTCAATAAAAAAAGTCGAGATTTATAAATGAAAAAATTAGTTTTAGTATTATTAATGTTTAGTGTTTTTGCTGTATTTAGTCAAAATAATCAGGCTAGTACACAAACATTCATCAATGGCAAACACTACACTGAGCTTAACCCTGCCTATGAAACCGCAAACCAGGAGCAGGTGATTGTTTATGAATTTTTTGGTTACAAATGCCCTCATTGTTCCAGTTTTCAGGCTTTTGTTAAGCCTTGGCACAAAAAATTACCAAAACATGTAAAGCTAGTTAGAATTCCTGTGGTTTTTCAACCAGGTTGGGATATTTTTGCTAAAGCTTATTACACTTCTGAAACCATGGGTATTGCAGAAAAAACTCATCAAGCCATGTTTGATGCACTGCATAAAGAACATAAACGCTTTAGAACAATAGAAGATATTGCCAGTTGGTATGCCGACAAGTTTTCAATAGACAGAGATGCTTTTCTTTCTACTGCCAACTCTTTTATGATTGACTCTAAAGTACGCCAGTCAAATAACCTCATGCAAAAAATGAAAATATCATCAACGCCATCATTGGTGATTAATGGCAAATACAAACCCAATGTTAAGGAACTAGGAACCCATAATGCAGTGTTGGATGTGGCAAGTTTTTTATCTAATCAGGAAGCAATGAACATGGGACTGGTTAAATAGGCTCAAAAACATATAAATGGGTAGTTGATGCCAGTTCAACTGCCCAATAAAACATGCATGGGCCAAAGCCTCTTCATGTGATGAATGGGTAATAATTTAAGAAATATATTGAGGTGTGATGTGAAATTTTTATTGGTAATATTTTTTCTTGCTGTTGTTTTGTCTTCTTGTGGAAACAAGGATAATGATGCAGATGAGCTGAACGCTGAATATGATTTGCTAAAATCCAAGCAAACAAGTGAAGAAACAACAATTGAACCACAAGAAGAGCCTGAGGGATCGCCATATAAATTAGGGAAAGATTATGATCTTTTAAAGAGTCCATATGCAACAGAAAATACTGAGCAGGTCGTGGTTTATGAGTTTTTTGGTTACACTTGCCCACATTGTTTTTATTTTGAACCCTTTATGGATAAGTGGTTAGAAACAATACCACAACACGCGAAATTACAAAGAGTCCCATTAAATTTTCAGCAAGGCTGGGCAAACCTGCAGCAAGCTTATTTAACAGCGGAAGTGATGGGGATAACAGAAAAGTCCCATACAAAATTATTTGAGGCCATTCATAACGAACATAAAAGATTCAACTCAATTGATGAGTTGGCGGAATGGTACTCTCAAGTATTGGCGATTGATAAAGGCGAGTTTTTAAGTACAGCCAATTCCTTTATCTTAGATTCAAAACAAAGAAAAGCAGATAAAATGGGCTTTCAAATGCAAGTCACAGGCACACCAACATTGGTTGTCAATGGCAAATATAAGATCTCAACCAAAATCCGCAACAGAGATGAAATTATCAATATAATGAAGTATTTGATCGAACAAGAAGCGAAAGAAATGGGGCTTATAGCCAAATAACTTATGAATAAAAATTAATCAATATTAATTAAATATAACATGTCTACAAAAAAAACTTTTGATTACATTATTGTTGGTGCGGGTTCAGCTGGCTGTGTGCTTGCCAATAGATTATCTGCAAATCCAGATTGTAAAGTATTATTGTTAGAAGCGGGCAATAAAGACTGGCACCCTTTTATACATATGCCAGCGGGCATCTCGAAAATAGTTAATATCAAATCCCTTAACTGGGACTATAATACCGAAACCGAACCGCATCTCAATAACCGTAAGCTTTATTGGCCACGGGGCAAGGTGCTAGGGGGCTCTAGCTCGATCAATGCCATGTGCTATTGCCGGGGCCATAGAGAAGATTATGATTTATGGCAGCAACTGGGTAATGATGGCTGGAGCTATGATGATGTTTTACCCTATTTTATCAAGAGTGAAAATAATCACAGAATAAATAACGATTACCATGGCAATGCAGGGCCTTTGCAAGTCAGTGATTTAAAACATCATAACGAACTTACCGATGCCTTTTTATCTGCCTGTCAACAACAAGGTTATGATTTAAGCGATGATTTTAATGGTCAGCGTCAGCGAGGATTTGGTTTATATCAGGTTACCCAAAATAACGGCGTCAGAAACTCATCGGCCACAGCTTACTTAACTCCAGAAGTCAAAACACGAAAAAATTTAACTGTCTGGACAAAGAGTTATTGCCAGAAGGTCATCATGCAAGACACCATAGCCAAAGGTGTAGAGGTGATAAGAAAAGGTAAAACTGAAAATATTTATGCTAACCAAGAAGTCATTCTTAGTGGTGGTGCGCTGAATTCCCCACATATACTAATGCTATCTGGAATCGGTAATGCAGCAGAACTTGAGCAGCATGCGATAAAAACCAAACTGGATTTAAAAGGTGTCGGCGAGAATTTACAGGATCATCTCGATATCTGCTTGGTTCAGCGATGCTCAAAAAATGTCAGCTACGACAGAATTAATGAATTAAAAGCAGGCTTACAATATCTATTATATAAATCAGGCCCAGGAACCTCCAATGCTGCTGAAGCAGGTGGCTTTTTAAACGTCAATGTAAAGACCCATTCGAAGTCAGAACAATGGCCCGATTTGCAATTTCATTTTGTTCCAGCCATATTGGATGATCATGGTAGAAACCGACTTAAAGGTAACGGTTATACACTACATATGTGTTATTTACGTCCGCAAAGTCGCGGCAGTTTAAAACTGGCATCAAACAACCCCATGCAACCTATAAAGATATTTGCCAATTATCTATCAGAGAGCAATGATCTCGAATACATGAAAAAAGGTTTTGAAATTCAAAGAAAAATATTTTCAAGTTCGACGTTTGATGAATACAGGGATGCAGAGATATTTCCTGGGGATGAAATACAGTCAGATGCCGAAATTGAACATTTTATTCGTAGCAAAGCTGAAACAATTTACCACCCTGTGGGTACTTGCAAAATGGGCAATGATGAATATGCCGTGGTTGATCATCAATTAAGAGTACATGGGATTGAGAATCTTAGAGTGGTTGATGCATCAATTATGCCAAATTTAGTATCTGGCAATACTAACGCCCCAACTATTATGATTGCTGAAAAAATCAGTGATACTATTTTAGGTTAAGCTAAATTTCACAATTTGTGCAACAACCCACCCTTGTGATGAACATAGATGGCGTTACTGCTTTCATTTTTCCAATAGATGCAGCTTATCTACCACAGCTTCCCATTCCTCAGCATCATCTGGCGCATCTACCATATGAGTAATAACTGGCCATTGTTCAGATAAATCTGCATTTATTTGAATAAATTTCTCCTGACCATCTGGCAAATCATCTTCAGGATAAATGGCCTCTATAGGACACTCAGGCTCACACAAGGTGCAATCTATGCATTCTTCAGGATCAATAACCAAAAAATTAGGCCCTTCATGAAAACAGTCAACGGGACAAACTTCTACACAATCTGTATATTTGCATTTTATGCAGGCTTCAGTTACCACAAATGTCATTTAATTCTCCAATTCTTCTTTAGAAATGTTAAACTTGCGTTAATTAAGACTTGAATGGTCACAATTAATATAAAGCGGAAAATATATTTTCCTCGTTATGGTAACAGTTTCGCCTCAAGCCTTATTAAGGTTTAATTTACAGTTCAATAATTTTAGCATGCTATTATCGCCTTATATTAGCAAATGGTAAAGTGAAAAAAGTATAGAGTTTAAACAAAAATTGATAAATAGCAAACTTATAACTTATAACCAGTCAGAACATGGAATAAGTACCGATGAAATCTCGCCTTCTGCAAGAGCAATTATTACCAAACTCCTGGATCATAATTACCAGGCATATATTGTTGGTGGTGCTGTCAGGGATTTACTTCTGGGGATACATCCCAAAGATTTTGATATTGCCACAAATGCCACTCCAGATGAAATTAAAGCCATTTTCAACCGCGATTGTAGAATTATTGGCAGGCGTTTTAGATTAGCGCACGTCTATCACAACAGAGAAATGTATGAGGTGGCTACCTTTAGAGGTATTGATGCAACTAGCGAAAGAGTCATCAAGCGTGGTCATATTATAAAGGATAACGTCTTTGGCAATATCGACCAGGATGCTATGCGCAGAGATTTTACCTGTAATGCGCTTTATTTTGATATTGAAAATGCCAATATATTGGACTACTGTGATGGTGTAGATGATATAAGAGGACAAAAACTGAAGTTTATTGGAGATGACAGTCAAAGGATAATAGAAGACCCTATTCGCATGATTAGGGCAATCAGGTTTCAGGTGAAACTTGGTATGAAGATTTCAACGAGCATGAAACAGGCCATTTTTGAACAGCATCACACCCTAGCCAACGTCTCACTTGCACGGTTGTTTGATGAGCTAGTCAAATTGTTTCATTGTGGCAATGCCTTTGGAGCCTATGGACTAATGAATGAAATGTTACTGTTTCAACATATATTTCCACAAGCCTGTCTGGAGATAAATAATGACTCACAATACATAAAATTTGTACACAATGCCTTAAAAAGCACTGATTCCAGAATTGAAGCCAGTCAAAGTGTTACACCAATTTTTTTGTTTGCCTGCTTTTTATGGCCTTTGGCAGTTATTAAAACCAACAAGTTTCTTACCAAAGGTATGCCGCAATATGATGCCACGAATAAAGCAGCCAATGAGATTTTTGAATTATCCAGAAAAAATTTGACCATCCCAAAAATCGTGCAAATTGGCATCCGTAATATTTGGTTGTTACAATTTAGATTTACCAAGATCAGGAGTAAAAAAGTTTTCTTTACTCTGGAGCATCAGCGATTTAGGGCGGCTTATGATTTTTTACTATTACGCAAGCATGAAAGTTCTGAGATGCAATCATTAGGGGATTGGTGGACACATATCCAAACCCTGACAAAAACCAAGCAGAGGGAGTTAATATTTCAAAAAAAGCACAAAAACAAAAGGTGAAACGTAAATCAACTCAGTGTTATTTAGGACTGGGTAGCAATATTGGTGATTTAAAACAAAACATTGATGTGGCCATAAAAAAAATTTCACTGCTTGAAGATACTCAATTAATAAAGGTGGCAAGTTTTTATTTAACAAAAGCATGGGGTAACACCAGACAGCAAGATTTCATCAATACCGTCATATCAATAAAGACAAAACTAGAACCGAATGCACTTTTATTGGTTTTGCAAAATATAGAAAACGAAATGGGCAGGGTAAGGGAAGAAAAATGGGGACCCAGGACTATTGATATAGATATTCTTTTATATGAAGATATTGTTGTAAAACAACCACAATTAACCATTCCTCATCCATATTTAACCGAAAGAAGCTTTGTATTAGTACCACTTTTTGAGTTAGATAAAACACTGGTCATTCCAAATCAAGGACAATTGGTACATTTTGTTGAGGGTAAATCCCATGATAACGATATAATTACGATTATTTAGTTGTAAAAATACAACAAAATATCAATAAGTATTATTTATGCTACACTAATTTGGTGTTTTTACTTAAAAACAAAACAAAAGTTGCATAAATGTCAATCTGTTGCTAACATACAATCAAGTTTTGTCATTGGTTACTTTTCATTTCCACATACAAAACACTTACAGGGCAAATAAACAAATAAATAGCATTACTCGAACCCATCCAGGAATTGGATGGGTTTTTTTTATTGCGCATAAAAACCTTGGAAATAGCTCCAAATCCAGTTTTTTTGCAGTAGACTTTCTATTTTCGGATAGACTCCTAGACCTATCTTTGATGTTTGCATACAATAGCTGTTGTTTGATGAGATTAATATAAGAAGTTAGTCAAACCTAGCTTTTCCATGAGAGAAATTAATTGACAGTCAAACATTAATCATTAGCAAATAACACAAACTCAAAATATGAATCAGAATTTCTTAGCACAATGGAATAAACTAAAACAACTGGCAAGCAACGAAACATTAATGGATTTAAAATCATTATTTGCAGAAGATTCAAAAAGAGTGAACGACTTCAGTTTTGAGGTTGAAGATATTTTTATTGATTTTTCCAAAAACTGGTTAAATTCAACCGTGTTGAATCATCTCCTTGATTTATCGAAATATGCCAATTTACAAGATAAGATAAATGCACTCTTTGCTGGTAAAAATATAAATAGCACTGAAAATAAACCAGCGACTCACACCGCCCAAAGAAAACAACAGGCATCAAAACAGATTTTACAAGACAGGCAAACAATGTTTGATGTTGCCGAAAAATACACATCAGGCCAATGGTTAACGGCCTTTGGTAAGAAAGTTACCGCCGTAGTCAATATTGGTATTGGCGGCTCCTACTTAGGTCCAAAGCTGGCAGTACAGGCACTGAGTGAACTACAAACCAATAATCATATAAAAATTTATTTTTATCCCTGTGTTGATGATACGGCTCTCAAGTCAATATTGAACTCAATTGATCTGACTCGGACTCTATTTTGTATCAGTTCCAAAAGCCTGGGAACCATTGAGACGATCCGCAATACTGAGTCCATTGATAAGTTATTACAACAGACCGATGGTTATAAACCAGAATCAAACCAGCAATCCTTTGTGGCTGCTACAGCTAACATAGAGAAAGCTGCAGACTTTAATATCCCTGCGACACATGTGATGATGTTTGATCATGCCACCGGTGGTCGATTTTCAGTTTGGTCATCCATTGGTTTTCCCGTTTTAATGGCAATAGGCAAGAAAAAATTTACAGAATTTTTATCTGGAGCTGAAAAAATTGACAAACACTTTTTAGAAACATCAATAGAAAATAATATACCAGTATTAATGGCCTTAATATCGGTCTGGTACAGAAATTTTATGAACCTGTCTGCTTATGCGATTATCCCCTATGATATAAGATTGAAAAACCTGCCTGCATGGCTACAACAGCTGATGATGGAAAGTAATGGAAAAATGATTGATATTAATGGCAAACACCTGTCCTTTTCTACTTCACCCTGGTTATTTGGAGAACATGGACAGCTTTCTCAACATGCTTTTTTTCAGGCATTTCATCAAGGTAAAGATGTCTTGCCAATTGATTTTATAGGTGTCATTGAACAGAAATCAGAATCACAGGATTTTTTATTAATCAACATGTTAGCTCAATCGGCAGCTTTAATGAATGGCAATGATGATGGTGATGAAAAACAGTGTTATTGCCCAGGAAACCGCCCAAGTACTACCATCTTGTTGAAAGAAATGTCTGCCAGTTCACTGGGACAATTGTTAGCACTGTATGAACACATGATATTTGTTCAATCAGTTATCTGGAACATCAACTGTTTCGATCAACCAGGTGTTGAATTGGGAAAAAGAATTGCCAGAAATATTGTTGAGCATATGCAACAAGATAATATAAAATACATGAATTTAGATCAATCAACCGAACAACTCTTATCCAGAGTGCTAGGAGCCAGCAATGTCGAATAAAATCAAAAAATGCATAGAATCAAGCATCAATCCATTAACAGATTTAAACTATGAGTCAGCCGTTGAGGTGTTAGAGAACCCTGAATTAAAAATAAAATTAAGATTCCCCTTCAAAGGTTACGAGCAACAGCAGCAGGAAGTGATTAAGAATTGCCTCAATGACAGTGACTTTCAGCTTCAATCAATTATTCGCACTCACAAAAGCAAAAAGGGCATTAAGCCAATTAATGGTGTTAAAAACATAATAGCCATAGCCTCTGGTAAAGGTGGAGTAGGAAAATCTACAGTGACAGTGATGTTGGCAAAATCTTTACAGAAGCTAGGCGCGAATGTTGCTATTTTGGATGCAGACATATATGGCCCAAGCATGCCAAGAATGCTGGGGGATTATGGTAAGCCGGGTTCACCAGATAACAAAAGTTTCACCCCGGTTAATGCTGATGGCATTCAAAGTATGTCCTTGGGTTACATGATAGATGAAGAATCACCTGCCATATGGCGAGGCTCGATGATTACCAAAGCATTGATGCAAATGGTTGAGGAAACCCGTTGGAATAATGTTGATTACTTATTGATCGACTTGCCACCAGGCACTGGTGATATTCAATTAACCATGGTGCAAAAAATACCAGTTACGGCCACAGTTGTTGTGACCACACCACAGGACATTTCCATGATTGATGCACAAAAAGCTTTTGCCATGTTTGAAAAAGTTGAAATACCTGTACTTGGCGTCATTGAAAACATGAGTGTTTTCCAATGTCCAAATTGTCAACATGAGTCACATATATTTGGACAGGGTGCTGCTGATAAAATGTTGAAAAAATTTGATACACACCTATTGGGCCAACTACCATTAAATATTAATATAAGACAGGAAATGGATACCGGAAAGCCAGAAAATGTATGGGGAGTTGATAGTGAGATCTCCGATAAAGGCATGAAAATCGCACTAAAAACAGCACAACTACTGGCAAAACTCCCTGTAAATATTAACCTTGATATACCACAGCTTAAATTACATAACATATAAAGGGTAAAATCATGAGTATAAAATCAGACAAATGGATTCGCCGCATGGCACTAGAGCAGGCCATGATCAGCCCCTTTGAAGATGGGCAAATCACCTCAGATAAAGACCACAAAATAATTTCCTATGGTACATCCAGTTATGGCTATGATGTCAGATGTGCTGATGAGTTTAAAATCTTCACCAATATAAATTCCACCATTGTTGACCCCAAAAATTTTGATCCTGACAGTTTTGTCGACATAAAATCTGATGTCTGTATCATTCCCCCCAATTCATTCTGTTTAGCCAGAACTGTTGAATACATTAAAATACCAAGAAATGTACTAACCATCTGTTTGGGCAAATCAACCTACGCACGTTGTGGAATCATAGTAAATGTCACACCATTAGAGCCAGAGTGGGAAGGACACGTCACACTGGAGTTCTCAAATACCACGCCACTACCTGCCAAAATATATGCCAATGAAGGTGTTGCACAATTTTTGTTTTTTGAATCAGATGAAGAG
>JAESTH010000179.1 GCA_016763695.1 Alcanivoracaceae bacterium | reverse complement strand
TGGGGTTGCTCTGGGTTATCTGGGCGATAGTTTGCTAAGCTCAGAAAAATTTATTGACCAAGGTGGCCAAACCGGTTTTAGAACTGGCGATAAAGTACGGCTGGTACAAGGTGGTCTCGAATTTATAGGCCGCATGGATAGGCAGGTAAAAATTCGTGGTTTTCGAATAGAACTTAACGAAATTGAAACTGTAATAAGACAACTGATGATTAAGGAATGTGTTGTTGTCGCTCAAGGTAAAAGTGCTGATTCTAAAAAGCTATACGCTTTTATCGAAGCCAAATCAGGCGAATACAAAGAGTCACAAATATTAACTCATATACAGCAACATTTGCCCAGTTATATGGTGCCTGCCCGAATTGTTTTTCTCGATCGATTACCATTAACTAAAACCGGAAAAATTGATCAAAGAAGTTTGCCACAAATTCAAAATATCTTTGCTTCAGAAGACCACACATCAGATGATTATATTCATCCAGAGAACCAAGATCAAATATTGACGAATATCAGAAATATATGGTCAAAGCTTTTAGCATTAAACCCCAGTGACATTTCAGAAGACAGTCATTTTTTCGAATCTGGCGGCGACTCAATAGTCGCAATACAAATGGTAGCTAAAGCTTCTGAATTGGATATGACTTTATCCGTTCAGCAAATATTTAAAAACCCTGTATTGAAAGACATGGCGGCTAAAGCAACTCCTGCAGACAGCAAACAGGAACTGGATTGCAAACATCACGGCAGCATCAAACTCTCGCCAATTCAGCATTGGTTTTTTGAACATTTTAATGACTATCTGAATCACTGGAATCAGTCAGTTTTACTGACCGTGCCCAAAGACCTCAGTCTCATTAAGATGCGCGATGCCATCCACTCGCTATCTCAACATCACGATTTGCTACGTGCCAGGTTCACACGACAAGACAATACCTGGCAGCAATTTATTACACCATGGGATCCCTTGTATGGCATTAAAGAAGTAGCGCTGGATGAGTATATTGACAATTGGCGGCAGCGACTGGAACTGGCCTGTGACTTAGAGCAAAAATCGTTGGATATTACCAAAGGTGATTTATTGCATATGGTTCATTTCAAGCTGCCTGAAGATGAATCTGCCGATCGGCTACTCATTGTTTGTCACCATTTGATTATCGATGGCTTGTCATGGCGTATTTTTCTGTCGGATTTAATGAAGGCATACCGTGACACTGTCAGTTTCTCCCGAACTCACAGTTATCGACAATGGCAGCAAGTTCTATCTTCTCGCATTGTAGAATTCAAAAGAGAGTTAAGTTTCTGGCAACAGCAATGTTTACCTACAAATACTGATTTACATTGTGACATTACCTTACCCAATACAATTACTGATGAACAAAAAGTGGTCTGTGAGCTATCAATTGAAGAAACCGAAAAACTACTCTACAAAGCCCCATTAGCGTATAACAGCAACGTAGAACAGGCGATACTGACAGCCACATTGATAGCCCTCAGTGAATGGGCCGATAGTGAAAATATTCGTATTGATATGGAAGGACATGGCCGCAATGGACACGCAGATCAACTTGATTTATCAAACACATTAGGCTGGTTTACTGCAATTTATCCAGTTAGATTTTCCTCTATTCAAAAGCATGACCTTGTTGCAACACTTAAATCGGTGAAACAACAGATAAAGTCTGTTCCTCAGGGCGGTGTTGGTTATGGTGTTCTGAAATACCTATCTGGAGATTCTGGTGTCATTCTCCAGTTGGCCCACGAAGACAACGCTGCAATCAGTTTCAACTACATGGGCCAAGTGCGCACTGACGAAGACAGTGAATTCGGTATTGCCACAGAATCGGCTGGTTTAGGCAATGACCCGCGTCAGAAGCGAAGTCATATCTTGGCGTTCGGTGGAATAATCGAAAAAGAGCGCCTAAAATTACACTGTCACTACAATAAAAAACTGCACACTCGAGGGGAAGTTCAAAAAATGCTCGATAATGCCACACAAATATTGCGCAAGCTTATAACACACTGCACAACTAATCCCCACGCCGGAGCGACACCTTCGGACTTCCCTGAATATCCAGGGTTACAGCAACATCAACTGGATCAACTTTGGCAGTTCTCCCAGAAGACTCCTGAAAGAGGAAGAATTCTGGCGATTGGACAGTTGACCGGACCACAGCAAGGCATGATCTATCATTCGCAAATGAATTCTCATGAAACGCACTATATAGAACAACTAAGTTACAGAATTTCAGGCCCTTTAAATGTTGAAAAGCTTAAAAAGGCATGGCAATTCGTTATTGATAATCATGATATTTTTCGTGCTGAATTTTTAGGTCTAGATACCAGTAATCCTTTTCAAGTAATTCGTGAAAATGCAGAACTTAGCTGGATTGAAACTGATTTTTGCACCGTCGATGCTGTGGATCAAGCACAGAAACTTGAACAATTATTTGAACAAGATCGAATACAACCTTTTCAATTTGAAAATGCCCCGTTGATGCGTTTACGCTTATGTATTGAGTCAGAATCATCGGCTGTTTTAACCTGGACCTATCACCATGCATTAATGGATGGTTGGTCAATGCCATTGGTATTCAAAAGCTTATTCTTTGCGTATAACGCCTCTCTCGATGAGTCTGATGCTTTAAAACCAGCGCCATCTTTTCGCCGTTACCTACACTGGCTTGGTGAACAAGATAAAACTACAGCAAAGCGTTTTTGGCATGAATATTTAAAAGGATTCACCTCACCCACTCCCTTAGTTGTGAGAAAAAGCACACCCGATGCCAGTCCATCAGGTGCCCATGAAATTAACAGAAGCTTGAGCAAATCGGTCTATGCTCAACTTCAAACGCTGTGTAAACAACATGGTATTACCCTCAACTCTATTTGCCAGACCGCGTGGGCCGCCTTACTGTCAAGATATAGTGGTGATGAAGATATCCTTTTTGCAATAACGTCGTCAGGCAGACCGGGGGATATCGAAGGCATAAACCATATTGTAGGGCCATTTATTAATACGCTACCAGTTCGTATTAGTATATCTACCAAAATGAGCCTAGTCGAAATGTTAACCCAGGTGCATATGCAGCAGGCTAAAATAGACCAATATGGCTATTTGTCACTAACAGACATTCAGTCTGAAAGTGAAGTACCCAATGGCGTTAATTTATTTGAATCCATTTTCGCATTTGAAAATTACCCGATTGACGACGCGATAAAAGAAAATCCCTTGCCCATATCCTTTGAACCTCTTGATTGGACTAGTCAAACAAATTTCCCTTTAACTGTTATTTGGGCACCCGGTGAAACATTGAAGCTTAAAATTCAGTTTGCTAGACAGCATTTTGATCTCGCCACAGTAAACAGACTTGTTGACCACTACATTTCCATCATTGAAGCCATGGCTCGAGGAGAACATCCGCTTAAAGTCAACCTCTTGTCGGATTCGGAACAGCAGCAAATGCAGGAATGGAACAATACAACACAGCCCTATGATGAGACTCAATGTATTCACCAGCTGATCTCGCAGCAAGCAAGAAAAACCCCAGATGCTATTGCATTATATTTCGAACAGCGATGCCTCAGTTACAAAGCGCTTGAGCAACAATCATCCGCACTCGCTTATACATTACATAGTCACAACCTGGCGCATGCAGATGGTTTAATAGCCGTTTGCCTGCCTCGCGGCATTAATCAGGTTGTCGCATGCCTTGGTATAATGAGAGCAGGTGGAGCTTACTTACCACTTGATCCAAAATGGCCGGTAGAGCGCCGCCAAAAACTACTAACAAAAGGACAGGCCACAGCTGTCATCGCTACACCCAGCATCAAACAAGAATTAAATACCGACCTGACGGTGATAGATCCCGACGAAGTGCCTGTATTTGCTCCTCACATGGTACTTAATGTCAAGGTAAACCCGAAAAACTTAGCCTATGTGATATTTACTTCTGGTTCGACTGGAGAGCCCAAAGGGGTGATGATTGAACACCGCTCCACGGCCAATACCTTTATTGATATCAATAACAGATTCAGGTTTTCACCTGAAGATCGTGTTCTGGCGGTATCAGCACTGACATTCGATCTCTCTGTTTATGACTTATTTGGCGTACTATGCTGTGGCGCTGCCGCCGTGTTACCAAGCGATAGTGAAGCGACAAATTCTCAGTCCTGGGCTAGGCTCGTCGAGCAACATAAGGTCACTATTTGGGATTCAGTGCCCCAGTTGATGAGCATTTTACTGGAACAGGCAAAAAGCAGTGAAGAAATAAATATAAGGAGTCTGCGTACCATCATGATGAGCGGTGACTGGATACCTCTCGATTTACCCGAGCGAATCAAAAACCTTTTACCAGAAGTTTTAGTCTACAGTCTCGGTGGCGCAACAGAAGGATCAATCTGGTCAATTACCTACCCTATTGAAAATCAAGATCCACAATGGCGAAGTATTCCTTATGGTAAACCAATGGCGAATCAGCAATTTCATATATTTGATGATCAATATCAGCCTTGCCCTATTGGCGTACCTGGGCACCTATATATTGGAGGCATCGGTGTTGCCAGAGGGTATTGGGCAGATCCAGAGCGTACAGCGCTACAGTTTAGACCCCACCCCAATACTGGCGAAACGATTTATTGGACGGGAGATTTAGCGAGGTATGGCTATGATGGCAATATTGAATTTCTTGGTCGTTCTGATTTCCAGGTCAAAATTAATGGTTTCAGAATCGAATTAGGTGAAATAGAGGCAGCGTTAAACCAGGTTGAAAGCATCTTTCGAAGCGTTGTTATTGCCTATGACGATGCCGAAAATAACCGAAGCCTGGTGGCCTATGTAATTGCCAACTTAGAAAGCTTTGATGAGAACCAATGTCTGCAACATTTACAAGTGAGTCTGCCTAGATACATGGTGCCATCAGCCATTATTAGATTGGATAAAATACCACTGAGTAGCAATGGCAAAATTGATAGAAAGGCACTTCCCAAACCATCAGAAGAGCAATTGTCTAACGATTATGTCGCACCTCAATCGGCAACTGAAATCACTATATCCGAAACCTGGAAAGCGCTGCTAAAAAGTGAACAGGTGGGTATTAATGATAATTTCTTTGATCTGGGAGGACATTCTTTGCTTGCCACACAGGTGGTTTCCCGGTTAGCCAGAACCCTTAATATTGAAGTGCCTATGGAATTAGTTTTCCGTTTTCCAACAGTAAAATCGCTTGCCAATAAAATTGATGATTTGCTGACAAGTAACATAACAGAAGGTGACTTCGAGGAAGGTGAATTGTGAGTCATTTAAAAGAGGTAATTAAAAAAATACAGCGTGCGAACATCAGCATATGGATTGAGGGAGAAAAATTAAAATTTCGAGCTAAAAAAGGTGCAATGACGGCCGAATTAAAAATCGCCATTGGTGGAGTGAAGCAAGAAGTCATAGAACATTTTAGAAGTGTTCAAGGCAGTGATGATCAAGTAAGGAGACAACAGACAATCTATCCACACAAAACCGATGAGCCTGCACCGTTGTCTTTTTCTCAACAACGGCTTTGGATACTTAATCAGCTGGAAGAAAACTCAGCTGCCTACAATGTGCCTTATGCACTAAGTCTCAAAGGTGACCTTAATATTAGTGCACTACAGCGTAGCATAAATACATTGGTCAAACGTCACGCCGCTCTGCGCACCAAAATAATGGTTCAGGAAGAATCACCGAAACAAAGGGTTTTTCCTACTCTTGAAATAAACATTGAAACCGAAACAATAGCTGAAGAACAATTGCAAGCCACTGCTGAAGCAGAACTGCACACACCCTTT
>JAESTH010000047.1 GCA_016763695.1 Alcanivoracaceae bacterium | reverse complement strand
GTGGCCAATACCACACTGAGCAAAATAGCTTTGCAAAAATAACTAATACAACAGCAGGGTTTACAGTACAAACTAAATCAGGTCGCACCCATACATATGTGCAACAACAGTCACCTAATAATGAGCAAGAAACCACATGGCAGTTGAAGCAAGAAACCGATAGCTTTGGTAACAGTATTATTTATGACTACCAGGTACATGGTACTAACGAATGGTTACTAAATGAAATCATTTATACAGTAGGCCTCACTATTGCTGGTGACCGTAAAGTCAAGTTTAACTATGAAGATCGACAAATCGCTTACGCCACCAAGTTCTTAGCTGGTGAGACAACCGAAAGCACTAAAAAATTAGAAAATATAATCATCACGACACCACAAGGCACATACCGTACCTATGATTTTAGTTATGTTTCAGATACCACAGAAAACCTGTTGTTATTAGATACCGTAAGAGAAACAGCCAAAGATAACACTGGTTCAAGCCGTATAGTACTTGATGCCAATTGGCAGGGTGATTATTCTTATAATCTAGTAAAACCTGGTGACCTTGGTTTAAACCAGGTTACGCCAACTGTTATTAGTCTGGCCGATATACAGTCAATTAATGAGGAGATAATTTCTCGATCACAAACGAATACAAATCAAATCTTTTCTGTTGATGGTACAGGTGATGTGCCTATACCAATCACGCGCCTTCAGGTTGCGCCAGATTTAAATGGTGATGGCACTAAAGAGCTGGTATCAAACATGAATACCCTTCTTTTCTACAATGCCATGGATGAACTTAAAGGGTATTTGACTTTAACGGGTCGTTCACTATCCCTTAACAGTGGTAGGGCTCATGCGGATTATAATGGCGATGGTATAACTGACTTGGTATTATTTCCAGAGAGTAACAACGATTTTTATGAAATTGCCATGTGGCAAGGCACAGAGATTGATCAAAGTATGTCAGGAGCAGCCAATATTGATGACTTCTTTAGGTTTTATGCTACTCCTGTTCCAAAACTGGAAGATACAGAAGCAGGTAACGTCCAAGGTATTAATTCACATATGAGTACAGCAGACTTTGATAATGATGGTTTACCAGATTTAATCTATAGAAGACTTTACAATGCACAACAGTGTACAGAAGACAGTCAATACTGCACCCATAACATTTACTATAGAAAGAATATGGGTATTGATACTAATCAATGTATACCACGTCCTGAACCTTATGGGGATATATGTAATTATAACCCAAGCTTTGCAGCTGAGGTTGAAATTGCAGAAATCATAGTCAACAACTTTAACTCATCACTTTCACAATCTTTTGTGCTTAAAGATCTTAATGGTGATGGTCATACCGATATTCTTATCAATGGATACAAAGCAGAGCTTATTAAAGCCTATTTTTATAATCTACCAGATAGTCCAGGGGTATTTAGCGTTAAGAGTGCTGATTTTTTAGGTTTAACAGAATCTGGTGAACAAACAATGATCAGAACATACGGAATTTATACTGACCTTAATGCTGATGGCCTTGATGATTTTCTTTATGTCGCTAACAAAAGTAGAGCTGATGGAATTGCACGTAAATGGCAGTACAAATTAAATACAGGTAAAATATTGACAAGTTTATTTGGTGATGAAACCCCCATTGATTTATCTGGTATACCAATAATCTGTGGAGACTCAAATTCAACTGATTATACATGTAGGCCTAGGGATGCAGCTGCTCAATTTTACTTTACAGATATCAACTCAGATGGAATCAATGATATCCTTTTTCCCAATGTTGATGATGTTTTAATAGATATCTGTATGACCGCAGACATAGCCGTTGTTGGAGGCATACCGCAGTTATATCATGATGGATTAAATGATATAGAGTTACGAGCAGAGGCAGTTATCTGTTCATATACTGCTGATCTTGATCCCAGTGATCCTAACTCTCCTGGTCCTTATGAAAGCTTTAGCTTTTATGACTATAAGGGGGCCTTTGCAAAAAACGACCTGTCTGTTTATGGTTATAAGGCGTTTATTTTAGAGCCAACAAAAAACATCAATGGTACAGTAAAAATAAATGCATTTGCAGCAGATACCAGTCAATACCCAACAGTCTATAAAAAAATAGGTTCAACAACAGCCACAGGTGATTTCTTTGGAGACGGAGATGAAGATTACTTTAGTAGACTGGTTTGCGCATTTCAGAGAAGTACAGGTGGAGAAGGAGGTGCATTGGGTTGTGAGGCAACAGAGATTAAATTTAACGAACATACAACGGATGATGGAACTCAAACATTAAACCAGTATGTAGCAGATAATTATCCTGGTTTAAGTGTGACACAGGCTAAAACGCTGATCAGTGAAAACATAGTTATTACTAATAATGACACCGTGCCTGGCGAATTTTTCCTCACCCGCAATGACAGCATCGTATCAGGATTAGTGGCAACAGTGACAAAACCATCACACAACTTGGTCACAGAGTGGACTTATAAACCACTGTCTACTGATGCCAGTGATCGATCAGGTTTTCCTCTGTACTCAGTACCTGATCGTTTTGGTGATGATTCCTATGTTGATGAAGAGAATAATGCAGGCGAACATTTCTACTTTAACTCATCCATGTATGTGGTCTCCGAGATGCGCCAAAGCAACAACTATGGCGGCAATTCACTCAACGAATACGCTTATGAAGAAGCGGTTTACAACAATCAAGGGCGTGGTTTTCAGGGTTTCAGAAAAATAAAAGTACGCTCTAATCCCGATGAAAGCTCAGTGCTTTACGAGACAGTATCAGAATCCACTTTCCACCAGGTCTTTCCACTGGCAGGCAGGCTCGAATCTGTCAAAGTAATACAGGATACCGTGACCGTCAGTGAAGAAAACTACTGCTATAGAGACCAGATAGAAGATGCCCAGGTGCCAAACACCTGTCCAAATGGACTGCCTAAACCTGCAATAGGCAGCATCGTCTTTCATCCACTGGTGCATAAACACAGCGTAAATAAAGAACTCAATGGTGGTGGCAAAGCCTCAGAAACAGATACAACCCTGAACTATGATTATTCCTATGGTAACATCACGGAACAGAGTGATACTGTTGCAACATTCAATATAGCTGATGCAAACGCACTATTAAGGTCAGAAACAACCTCCACCAACAATAGCTACTATGCTATAGATGAAGCCAACTGGTGGGTTGATAAACTAAAACAAACCTCAGTGAACAAAACCGCAACAGATAGCAGTGGAAATGTGGGTACACATTTAACCTACAGCACCTTCTTGTGGAAAGCAGATGCCGTTCGCCAACTGGAGTGTCAATACACCTCATTATCAGCAAGCATACAGACAAACTGTAACGACAGCAATATCAATAATAATGATGTCAGCAAAAACAGCTTTGTCTAT
>JAESTH010000046.1 GCA_016763695.1 Alcanivoracaceae bacterium | reverse complement strand
CTGTTTTTAGGATTGAGAACAGGGCTGATTATAGCCAGTCTCATTCCCATAGTTATTGTTATGACATTGATGATAATGGGCATCATGAATATCGGACTTAATCAGGTAACTTTGGCGGCACTGATTATGGCATTAGGGATGTTGGTGGATAATGCCATTGTTGTTGCCGAAACCATTATGGTGAAAATGGAACAGGGTATAAAAGCCAAGCAAGCTGCCATTGATGCAACATCAGAGCTGCTGATGCCTCTGTTGATTTCTACCTTGACGACATCTGCTGCCTTCCTGGCTTTTTATATGTCACCAACGTCAATGGGTGATATTGTGGGCCCAATATTTGTGGTGATTAGCATAGCCTTATTGTCTTCATGGCTGATTGCTTTAAGTGTGATCACTCTGTTTTGTGTTCTATTCATGAATATTAAACCTTTGAAGGATGCTCAATTAGGTTTGGTTGATCGTATGATTGAGAAATTAAAAGGCCTCTATAAGAACTTAATTTTATTAGTTTTGGGTCATAAAATAAAAGTAGTTTTATTGATATTAAGCATGTTCCTCACATCGTTAGTTGGCTTTGGTTATGTGCAATTTTTATTTTTTCCTGACAGCGATAGAAATATGATTACGGTCGATATTAATTTGCCTGCAGGGATAAAAATAGAGCGTACAACAGAAGTGGTTCATCAATTAGAAAAGTATTTACAAGAGTCCTTACTTGTTAATAATAACAGGAAAGAGGGCATAGTTGACTGGTCTTCATATATTGGTAAAGGTCCAGAGTCTTATGATTCGGGCTATCAGCAAGAGGAGTCAGACTCTAGCTATGCCCATATATTGATAAATACATCGTCATTTGCCATCAATCATAAAATAATAGGCAGTATAGATAAATATGGATTTGAAAATTTCCCCAATGCAGAAATTAAAGTGGGAGCACTTGCTGCTGGTGGCGGTGGCGCGCCTGTAGAGATAAAAGTATCTGGTAAGAATCCAGATGAATTGGCAAAAATATCAGGGTCGATTAGGTCCAGGTTGTATCAAATCTCTGGCACAAAAAATATTAAAGATGATTGGGGACCCAAGAGCAAAAAGTTTTTGATAGACATTGATCAAAATCGGGCACAGGCAGCAGGAATTTCTAGCCAGGATATAGCAACTTCACTGAAAACAGTATTAGATGGATTCAAAACAGGAGAATACCGAGAAGGCAATAAATCCATTCCCATAATCATGCGTAGTGAGGCCAGCCAACAACAAACACTAGCCTCTCTGGAAACCCTTAATATTTATGCGCAGTCATCGGGTAAGAGTGTTCCACTGCTACAAGTTGCAGAAATAATACCACAGTGGCAATATTCAAAAATCAAACGTTTAAACCTACGTAGAACCATTATTATAACCAGTAAATTAAGTGCCTCTGGTAATGCATCTAAAATTGTGAATGAGGTTGAACCCTGGTTAAAGCAGCAAATGCAAACAGTATGGCCTGAGAATTATGTTTATGAATTAGGAGGGGATGCAAAATCATCGGCAGAAAGTATGGGATCTGTGATTAAATATCTACCACTGTCTGGTTTTATCATTGTGTTATTATTAATTATCCAATTTAATTCTTTTAGACATATGTTTATGGTGGTTTTAACTATTCCTTTGGGCATCATTGGTGTGGTAACTGGTTTATTAGTATTTAGGGAACCATTTGGGTTTATGCCATTTTTGGGTTTGATATCATTGGCCGGTATCGTCATTAATAATGCTATAGTATTGTTAGATAGAATTGGTATAGAACAAAGTGAGCTGAATCATAGTCAACAAAATGCCATTATCAACGCCTGTTTACAACGTTTTCGACCGATTATTCTGGCAACATTCACCACAGTTCTGGGTTTGATTCCCTTGTATTTAAGTGGTGGTGAGATGTGGGAAGGTATGGCGGTAAGTATTATGGTTGGTTTGTTATTTGGGACTATCATTACCTTAATATTTATACCTGTGCTCTATAGTATCCTGTATAAAGTCAGTTTTAAAGATTATCAATTTGATGCAGAACTGTTGTAGTGGGGTTGAACTCTATATCACCGTATCGTTTTCAATTGTATTTTTTTAGTCAATTGTCTATTGTATTTGGTTCGTTGATTTTTCCTGTGAAATTTTTTGATACTGTGATGATGCCGATATTATTATTGGCTAATATCTTATTTGGTGTATTACTTGTATCCAGACAACGGATGAAATTGAGACTGTATTTAATTATTTTCTTGGTATTGATGATTCTTGATATTCTGTCTTTATTTCAATTGGAGTTGCAGAGATATGATTATTTAAAACTTGTTTTGTATTCAATCTTCTATGTTTCTATAACCAATGACATCATCAAACAGGTTTGGTATACCAAACGTGTGACTAAAAACACTATTTTTGGATTAATGAGTGGTTATATCGCTTTAGGGTTGGTGTTCTTCTTTATATTTACTACCATTGAAATATTTTATAATGGTTCATTTTCACAGATAAAATTTGCTGACGGTAATGTTGTCAGTACGATGGATACACTGTTGTATTTTAGTTATGTGACAATGATGACTCTGGGCTATGGGGATATCGTGCCATTGACCGAAGTCGCTCAAAAAGCTGCCATTTTATGTGGGCTGATTGGTCAGTTTTACCTGGTTATTGTCACAGCAATCATCGTTGGAAAATATATCAAGCACAGCACTGAAAGTTAACTTTAGTATCTTTATGTTTAAACTCGCTAAATAGTTGCGAATTTATCAATAATAAATCAACTGGTTTTGTTGTTCTCATCCCCCTTAGGTAATTTCTTATCAAAGAAGATGGACAGTATTATGACTATAAACATGACAACATGCACAGCAATAATACTGATGCTCAGCGCTGAGGAGACACCAAATTCATAGAGATTGGTAACATGTGCTATAACATGGTTGTCCTTACAACACAGGTCATCTTTGATAGAATCAATCTGCTGATAAATACTATTGAGAAAAACAGCCTGTCCTTTCATCATAAAATAATTGATGGCAGCAAATCCTGAGTAGATGATTATGGCAGCAGTTTTTCCTTTTTTTGTTAGCGGCCTATCCACATAAATAATACCGCCAATCAGAGCTAAATGTACGCTGATAAACAAAGCCCAATGGGTATCAATCCTATTGCTCAGAGAGAGGGCTAAATCCAGTAGTTCATATGGGCTCATTTAAGCTTGCACAGTTTGCTTTATATATCAGGGGTGTTATCTTCTTCTTTTGTGTTCTTTGCGTTCATTTTTATCATCACGACGCTCTCTTTTGTCTTCGCGTCGTTCTTTTTTGTCTTCTTTTAGTTCTCTTTTGGTCGCAGCTAAATCAGCATGAAGTGTTTGTGCAAATTCATTGAGCAATATTTTATTGGCTTTTGCGAGCTTTAGATTATTGGCGTTAAAGGCAAAATTATAAATTCTAATGGTTTTAAGGATGAAGGATTGTCTCTCAAACCTGTGTAGCTGATCTTCATAATCTCTCACATCATCGCGACGGTCTCTTTTGTCGTCACGTTTGTTAGCTCGGTCTCTTGCCAAGTCTTTATTGTCATCCCGTCTGTCTTTGTGGCTTCTTCTTTTGTCTTTTCTGTCTCTTCTGAGTTCCCTATTGTCAGACCTGATTTCTGCCGAACTTTGGGCTATTTCACGTCTGGCTTTATCAGCCTTTATTGAACTTTGAGCCACTTCTCTGATCATATCGGTGACAATATCCGCCTTAAGCTGGTTAGCGAGCTGTGAGTTTTTATTGGTAAAATGATTGTTAAATGTGTGAATTTTAGCCTGAAAAGATTTGAGCTCAGCTGAATCACGTTTCAGGTTTTTCTTACCTTCGATGATTTGAGTGGTATTTTGGATACCCTCTTTTAAATTTTGAGCCCATAAGGTTGATGTAAACAGAAAACCCTGGGAGATCACTGCGATTAATATTGTCAGTTGACCTGTTTTAATAATTTTAGTTGTTTTCATTATAAATGCCTCATTGGTGTATTCAATATTGATTGGTGAATTCACCTAATCAAGCTCAGTAAAGTTTAACAATTATTTATCGGGAATAACAGCAGTTTTTATTAATATTGATGTTTTGAGCAGTTGGCTCTTTTAAATGAATAAGCTTCCACATTAGATAAATCTAATATTATGATTTACAATTCATCAATTTTAATTTAAGCTATAGTTCCATAGTATATATAGAGTTTATTATGGAACAGTCTGCCAATTTAAGTTATGCCCTCAATACCTTTTACCTCTTAATGTCTGGTGCTTTTGTCATGCTTATGGCCGCAGGCTTTTCAATGCTTGAAGCCGGCATGGTTCGCTCAAAAAACACCGTCGAAATTTTAACGAAAAATATTGCTCTCTATTCAATTGCCTGTCTCATGTATATGCTGTTTGGTTATCATATTATGTATCCAGATGGGGGTAATGGTTTAATTCCTTTTGTTCACTTAGGTTTTTCTGCGGATAATGACAGTATTGCTGTATTGGGTGGCGGTGCTGCTTTTTCACATATGGCAGATTTCTTCTTTCAACTTGTTTTTGTTGCCACAGCCATGTCTATTGTCTCTGGTGTGGTGGCAGAACGAATGAAGTTGTGGTCTTTTTTAGTTTTTGCCACAATTTTCTGTGCTGTTATCTATCCAATACAAGGCTATTGGAAATGGGGAGAAGGCTTTTTACATCAATTGGGTTTTTATGATTTTGCAGGCTCAGGTGTGGTCCATCTGGCAGGTGCCGCTGCCGCTGTGGCCGCTGTTATTTTATTGGGTGCTAGGTTGGGTAAATATGGTAAAAATGGTCAAGTACGTGCCATACCCGGATGTAACATGCCGTTAGCAACTTTAGGAACCTTTATTTTATGGTTTGGATGGTTTGGTTTTAATGGTGGTTCGCAGCTCAATATTGCCTCAATCACCGATGCCAATGCGGTGGCATTGGTTTTTGTCAATACCAATATGGCAGCAGCAGCGGGTGTGGTTGCTGCCATGTTAGCATCAAAGTTTAAATTTGGTAAGCCCGATCTGACTATGGCACTCAATGGCGCATTGGCAGGCTTGGTAGCCATCACGGCTGATCCATTAAGCCCGACACCTTTTGTGGCAACTCTGATTGGGGCTGTGGCAGGAGTGTTGGTATTTTATGCTATTATGTTTATTGACAAGCTTAAATTGGATGATCCAGTAGGGGCTATTTCGGTGCACGGTATTAATGGTATTTGGGGTTTGTTGGCATTGACTTTTAGCAACCCTAAAACTTCTTTTTTAATACAGTTACTAGGGGTAACTGTTATCTTTGCCTTTGTCTTCATCTGCAGTTTTGCTGTGTGGTATTTACTTAAGAAAACGGTAGGTATCAGGGTGACAGAGGAAGAGGAGATGAATGGTTTGGATATCAGTGAGTGTGGTTTGGAGGCCTATCCTGATTTTATTACTAAACATTAAATAGTAAACCTCAAAAATGTGAGGTTCACTATTTAATGTTTAAAGTAGAAAGTTACTACATCTTCTCAAATACTTTGACTACCTTTTTGACGCCACGCAAGTTTCTGATATGTTCAACAACAGCCTCGGCCTCGGCTTCTGTGACTCTGCCCATTAGGTAGACAATACCTCTGGTGGTCATTATTCTGACTCTGGTTGGGTTAAATCCTTCCAGTTTAATCCTCAACAGTGAGGATTTGGCTTTTGAGGTGATGTATGAGTCTTTGGTACGGCGGGTGATGTTTGTCGGGATGGACTCACGCAGTTCATTGATGACTTTGACGACACCATTTCTGGCTGCGGCGGCATCTTCTGCCTTGAGTATATCTGATTCATTGTCGGCTTCACCAGCAAGTAGAACCACGCCATTATAGGTCATGACCTTGATGTGCTCATCATAACTTACCGCCTTTTTGATGGCCTTGCGAACCTGTGTTGATATTATTTTATCATCTATGACTTGGCCTGCTGAGCGTCTGTCATTTGCTACGCTTATCCCGGAGACCACTGCTCCACCGACTATTATAGGAGCACAGGCAGATAGTAAAATTAAACTTACCATGATTGTTAATAGTGCCAATTTTTTCATAATTTTCCTCATGAGAATTTTAAATAACTCTTTTTAATAAAATGCATTTTCTATCCAGTCTATTTCTGGATTTTGTTTGTCACCTTGTATAGACACAACATCAAATCTACAGTTCCAATTATCATATTTTTTATTTTGTAAAAGAAATAATTGTGCAGTACGGATAATTTTCTGCTGTTTCTTTTTTGTCACGGATTCGGCTGCTGAAACCCAATCGCTATTTTTTCGGTATTTAACCTCAATAAAAGCCAGTGTGTCTTTATCAGTCATAATTAAGTC
Organism: Alcanivoracaceae bacterium; assembly: GCA_016763695.1. Taxonomy (GTDB): domain Bacteria; phylum Pseudomonadota; class Gammaproteobacteria; order Xanthomonadales; family Marinicellaceae; genus NORP309. Next base: position 6,241 of record JAESTH010000046.1, on the reverse strand, counting down.
AATTTCACCTAGCTTACAATTATAGTTTCTTTTGATGCTTATCAGTTGCTTTCTTTTTAAAAAATCAAAAGCCACATTTTCCCAATAATCACCTAAAATACGCATAATTCAGAAATCAGTTTTTTGAGTAGTGATATCATCAATAATGTTTACTGGTTCTAGTGGTGGTAACAATACGGCTTTGCCTCTTTTAAACTGAGCCCAGGCTAAATCTCTGTGTATTTCACCAGCGACATCTATGCTTAAGTTACCACTCATTCCTGCTACTTTATGATTTGGCATTCTTTGCATCCACTCCAGTCTTGGGTATAGGGCAATGGCATCAAAGCCAAAGGCAAAAAACTTTCTATTGCTATCAATTTGAGACACATCAAAATTCAATTCATCTTGCAATGATTGAGGATCAATAACAAAAGCACTATGAGTAAACTTTATACCATTGAGGTCTTTATCTAATTCAACCTCAGCTGTACTGGATAGCAGTTGCGAGGTGGAATAAACAGGGACATTCTCAGCCTGGAAAAATTTCAGCTGAGGTTTAATCAGGCGTGCCTGTTTGGGTCTAGCAATAATGAAAATAGCATCAATATCTGGTCGGATCTGCGCAAAGGACTTTATCGGTATTGATAGGATGGTTTGTAGCTGTCTTGATCTGACCAGCGATTCATTTAGACCCAATGCCTTTTTTATTTCTCGTGAGTAATCATGTGTGGCTTCGGGGTAAAATTCATAACTCACTACCTGCCCACCAAGGTAGGTCAAGTCCCGTTCAAATTTAATGGCTAGCTTTCTGCCAGATTCTGATTCTGGTGCTAACAGCATGATTCGTTTTTTGTTCTCAGCCATTAATCTACTGGCTACACTGGCAACCTCATCTTCTTGCGATAATGAAAATTGATAAAATCCAGATGAGTTGCTTTCATCCTCCAGTTTGTTTAATAACAAAACAGGGACGGTAGAGGAGTTAAGTTGGGTTAATTGTTGAATGGAGTTTTTTTCTAATGGTCCAATGATAAACTCGGCACCTGATTCTATGGCGCCGTACCAGGCAAAGGAAAAGTTTTCACCATTAGATCCAGTATCAAAAAAACTTAATTGTTGCTGGTCACCGCCCTCACGGTACAAGGCGGCTAACATGCCTTGTTGTATGCTCTTGGCTATGTTTTTATATCTACCCGTAAGTGGTAATAATACCGCAATATTACTGTATTTACTGATTTGCATAAAAAATACAGCTGCTGGATGGTTATTCCAGCGATTTTGCCATTGTAGCCTCGATTCTTTATCGGCTGAAAAGCTGATATAGGCCGCTTCTAGCCAGCCTTGTTGAAGCTCGCTTATTTCGACTTTAAATAGTTGTGTAGTTAGCTGTTCTTCAGGTACTTGCAGTAGGCTGTTCATGATGCTGTTGCTGACATCAACTTGTGCATCAAGAGCGGATAATTCTATCCATGTCAGGGCGGCAGCTAGGTAGTGCTGGTTGTAGTAATCAATTTCTGCTTTTAAGGTCAGATAACGCGGTCTCAAGTCTCCAGAAATATTGTTAGGAATTCGCATATGGTGTCTAAGTGCAATATTATAGTTACCATTATTGATGCTGAGTTGCGTTTGGATTAAGGCCATTAGTGGGCCGTTATTTTGTTTAATATTTAATATAAGCTGACTGACTTTGGCAAACTGTCGCATCTGTAGCCAGCTATCAGCGGCAAGTATGGCAAATTCATCATGACCATAACTGTTATATAATTGCATGTAAGCTGGTGCCGCATTGGCATAATCGTGCTGTTGGTAGTAACTTTGTGCCTGGGATAATCCTGGGTATTGTTGTTTATCAGGACGAATAGTTTGGTTACCGCAGGAAGAAAGCAGTAAAATGGCGATGACTACATAAAAATTCTTCATGATTTAAAAATAGAGTATGAATCCAAATAATAAAAATACTGGTACATTATATATTGTTGCAACACCAATTGGTAATTTAGATGATATAACTGAAAGAGCTATTAATGTTTTAAAGGATGTTGATATCATTGCCTGCGAAGATACGCGTCACTCTGGTCGCTTGTTAGTTAATTACGGTATTAAAAACAGGTTGATGAGTTTTCATCAACACAATGAGAATGAATCTGCGGCAAAATTTATTGACTTATTGCACAAGGGTAATAATATTGCTCTGATCTCGGATGCTGGTACACCGCTTATTAGTGACCCTGGTTATCCTTTAGTGAAACAGGCTCATCAGAGTAATATCAGGATTGTGCCAATAGTCGGTGCCAGTGCAATTATTGCCTTATTAAGTTGTAGTGGTTTACCAACTAATGAGTTTCATTTTTATGGCTTTTTAGGAGCCAAACAACAGCAAAGACAGCAGCAATTGGCTTTGATCGGGCAAAATACGGGTACCAGTGTTATTTATGAATCGACACACAGGATTATAAAATGTTTAACTGATATGCAGAGTGTTTTTGGTGATGATCGGGTGATTGCTATAGGACGAGAGCTGACAAAAACTTTTGAAACGATCAAGTTGGGTACAGTTTTAGCTGTTAAGGAATTTGTAGAATCAGATACAAATCAGCAAAAGGGAGAGTTTGTTATTGCCATTGCTGCCAAAGAAACTGTGCAGAGTTTTGAGTTGACAGAAGAGCAAAAACAGTTGGCTCAATTGTTGGCAAAAGAACTGCCCCCCAAAAAAGCGGCCAAAATAACAGCAGAGTTTTTAAATGGCAAGAGTAAGGAAATTTATAAATTTATAATTAGTATTTAGTGGTATATTATGAATTTGCCATAGCAGTTAAGGCATCATTTTGATTTTTCAGGGCTGCCAGTAATTCTTGTATGGAGCCCTCGCACTGTGGTTGATATTTTGACCAGGCTTTGTGGTATTCCAACTTAATAATGGGTAGTGGTGTTGATGGGAATAATTTTTCCAAACCAGTTTCCTGAAAAATTTCATTTATCTCATCTTCTATTTCGGTAAATAAACGTGCTTTGGATAATTTGATCTGCATAGATTGCGGTTTTTGGATTAAATTTTGTATTGAAGATGCTGTTTCTTTATCCCAATTAAGTTGGCTTGCCAGCGTGGCTACTCCGTCTTGAGTGTTTAAAAAATCATTCTCTAGGCTTAAACGAATATCAGCATTGAACTGAGCCATTTGTTTGGACAGTTTCCAGATAAAATAATGTCGGTAATAGCTGTTTCTGTTGTTGCCGCGTTGCAACATGGGGAAATGTTTACTTAACTCAACCGACCACTGCATTAAATCATAGGCATCATGAAAGCTTTCATTGTTTTTATTTGCATCAGTTTGAATGTGCTTTCTTGATGAAATCCATAATGGATAAGGTTGACGTTCTATATTTATAATTGTTGCACTGGGAAAGTTGTTTCTTAACCAGCTTAATCTCAAGTCTGTGCGGTTAAACTGCAAAACGGGTATTTTATTATGTGAGTGCTTGATAAGATGCTTAATATAATTTGCCAAATCAGGCCATTTATCATGTTTTTCCAGAAATAACTGCTGATTACCAAATTGTCCCAGGTGAAATTTTTCTAATTCGCCAATACTGCGGTAGTTGCCCCAGTAATCGTTTATGCCAATATGGTCGGTTTGTGGTTTGACAAATTCTATATGCTTGAGCAAGTTTTGGTGTAATGGTTCATACCATGCACAATATTGTGGTAGCTGATTAAATAGATTCCACAACATGGAAGTTCCTGACCTAAATCGTCCAGAAATAAAAATAATTCTATTTTTAGTTAAGCTTATATCATGCATGTTTTCATCTTAATCCAATTAATGGCAATTCCCAAGTTTCTTTCATCGCTACTGTTAAAAACCTCTTGATGGCTTAATACTGTATGGTGTTTAAACTGGATTCTGAATAAATTATTTTTACCCACTGATGCCGGCACATAAGCCGTTAAGATTCTCACCACGCCATGATTATCATCATACTCATATGGAATGGATATATCGTTTATCTGAATATCCAAATTATTTAAATGGCTTAAAGAGACAGCATTGATAATTCTTATGCTCAGTTTATAATCCTGCGATTTGAGCCAAAAATCAATAAAAGCCCCTTGACAATTGGTCCACCTAAAATAACTATTTTCTGGCTGTGCTATTTCCCGGCGATGCCAGCCACTGCCAATTAAGCTGTTGGCGAAATCATATTTGACGTTTTCCTTTAAGTCACAGTTGGTATTTCTTTGGTAGTAGATATCCAGTAGTTGATCGGTATTAGAATGGTTACATTCAATATGCTTTAATTGTGCTAGATGTGTGAGCATGCTCTGGTATTTTTGCTCAAATTTCTCCTGCGCATAGGCATATAACTGTAGATCATAACTATTTTGGCTGTTAATGAGGTTGATGCAGTAATTATCAATATCTTGATCGGGTTTATGGGCATTTAATTGGGCTGTTTTACCAATGGGCGGTAACTTAAAGGTATAGGCAAACAGTTGCATGGACTGATCAAATTTTTCCTGAATGCCAAACCAAGAGCATTCATCAAGTGCCAGTTTTGCTCTGATCAGGCGTTGTTTATTGTTGATCTTTTTGGGTGTTTTAATCCATTTAGAAACGACTTTAATACTTTGTGCGGATAAAAAAAGTTCTTGGGCACCTGGGTCTTTTTGTAAATCAAAGGATAAATGACGGACCATACGATTATTGATTTTATGGGCAGTTAAAGGTTCTTCAAGAAAAGCTTTTAAGTCCATTTTCTTGTTTATAACCAGATCATGTACCGCGGTGTTTTTTTCTCGTTTTATAAAATGATAAGTTGAAATCGATAGGCTTTGTGGATGCCTTAACAGGGTCAGCTTATGTGGGTTACCGTTACATAATAATTTGTAGGAGCCTCCACCAAAATGGCCTCTCAATAGTTTGTATTGTGAAATATTGGCAACTACATCTTCATTTATCTGCTGCCATAATTGATAAGGGAAAATGGTATTTTCATCAACAGTTGCATCTAATATGTTGATAAAACTGGTGCCCGCAGTTTTGGGTATATGGATAAAGTAGCAACCATTTTTCTTTTTTGCAAACCATTTTTTTACAAACGATAACATAATGTGACTTTAAAGTATTTGGCTATAAGCACTTTCTAAGCGTTTAGCGTAGTTTTCATGACTGAAAAACTCTACTCGTTTTTTGCCTTTTTTTATCATTTCATTACGTAGTTCTGGGTTATTAATGACAGAAATTATTTTACTACGAATATCTTTATAATCATATGGATCAATATATAGAGCCGCATCTCCTGCCACCTCAGGTAATGAGGTAATACCAGAACAAATAACGGGGCATTCGTATTGCATGGCTTCTAAAACGGGCAGACCAAAACCTTCATATATCGAAGGAAATACCAAACAGCTGGCATTTTTATACAATACTGCCAGTTCATCATCATCGACAAAGTCCATAAAAACAACCCGTTCGTCATCCAGATATTTGTGCAGGTTTTTTAGTTGATCTTCCCATAACCAGGCTTTTTTACCGACAATAACCAATTTAATAGTGGGGTTGACAAAGGACATGGCGGTAATCAGAGATTTGATGTTTTTCTTGGGTTCAATGTTGCCGACAAAAAGCACATATTTTTCTTTTTTTATCCTATTTGCAGAAAGGTATTTCATGTCGAAATCATTGTCGCCATATGTATGAGAGTTGATGGCTTTTACTGACTGCCAGGTCACTTTGATTTTTTCTTCTGGTACCTGATATATTTCAATGATGTCTTTTTTTGTTTGTTCAGAAACAGCAAGAATTAAATCAGCAGATTCACATGCCCATTTAAATAAATAATAAAAATTATTTTTAATATCCAGAGTGGTGAACGGGACCTTTAAGGGAATCAAATCATGGATGGTGATGACTGTTTTTGCCCCTTTGATTATTATAGGTAGGGGGGTGGTCATATGCCAAATATCGGGTTTTTTCTTTAGGTGGAATTTTACGGGTCGTTTGAATACAGAATACAGACGGTTGGCCGAATGAAAAGCATCATAGGCATTGCAAACGTATGAATACTTGTTTTCAGCTGCAGCCTTAGATAAATAGTTGTTAAGGTTTGGGCTGGTCACATTGAGTGGGAAACTGGAAACTGGTTTAGATTTCCATAGTTGTGAGAGGTCACGATAATAGTTCCAGTATCTGGCATAAAACCTTTGTTTGGGTAAGTGAAACTGTTGATCAAAAAACATCACTTCATCAATAATTGG
>JAESTH010000178.1 GCA_016763695.1 Alcanivoracaceae bacterium | reverse complement strand
GGCTGGTTTTCATTTAATCTTTTTTCATATTCCTAAAACAGGTGGCACAACCCTAGATTATTTAACGGCAAAAAATTACCGCATTGATTATGTTTATCAAGTCAATGGACCCGCATTTGATCAACACGTTGCAGGGGTATATAAAAACAAAAATATGTTTCGTGTGATGATGGGACACTATGAGCTCAATGATTACTTTTATCAGTTGTTTGATAGAAAAAAAATGGCGCAATTTACCATGTTACGTGAACCAGTTGCTCGGGTGATATCCTACTATGATTATTTACGTAACTCTCCTAATCATCCAAAGTACAATATAGCCAAAGATTTGAGCTTAAAAGAATTTGTTACTCATCCTGATATTGACGAAATGCCAAATGGTCAGACTTTTAGGATACTGGGTCTATTGAAGAAAGAGTTATGGAAGAAAAGTAAAAAAACGGAAGAACAACTTATTGCCGAAGCACAATATCAGTTACAGCATCGTTTCACCCTGTTTGGTTTAACCGAATTATACGATCACTTTTTATTAATGGCGCAAAGAGGCCTGGGTTGGAATGATATCTTCTACCAACGCATGAATTCATCGAAGATTAAAACCGACAAGTCAACCATCTCTGATGATGTGGTTGAGTTGATTAAACAGCAAAATAGTGTGGACATGGCCTTATATGATTTTGCCAAGCAGTTGTTTATGCAAAGATTCACTCAAATGGGTTTGAGTGAAGAAATGGTTCAGGCTTATAAATCCAATAATAAACAATACAGTGCTTTATTAAATAAGCAAATTGAAAGCGCCATCAAATAATATGTCCAGAACTTCTCTTAAGCAGCAAATGTTTAATTACACGTCTCTATTTAGACAGTTGTTTATGGATTATTACCGCCATCAAAAAAAACTATTCTGGTTAGTGCAACTGTTAATGGTGGTTTCTACAGCGACAGGCTTATTTTGGATATTAAGTATTATTTTGGGGATTTCTCATTATCAAAACCCAGCAAATACTGAAGGATTTAAATACCTATTATTCTCCTGGGTTTTTAATATGCCTTTATGGCAATGGTTAATGCTGGCAAGTTTCGCAGGGGTTATATCTGCCTGGTCGTTATTTTTGTCGGTTCAATTGGGCGTTAAATCAGTTCTGGCTTATCAAAAACATCTCAGTCATCAGTGCCTGAATATCGTCAGTCAGGATAAATATCGTCACTGGAGTATTGAGTTTGAGCAAGCTCCCAGACAGGTATTGTTGCGTTTGCTAAGACAGGGTGTGCAATTAACAGGTCTGGTGTCTCGAAGAATCACCCGTGCTTTTGTTTCTCTGGTGACCTTCATTCTGGCTTTTATTGTTTTGCTATATCTGGATACAGGACTATTGTTATTGCTGTTGCCCTTATCCGTGTTTTATATCATTGCTCTTTATTTTATCAACCGCTATGCTGCAAGAATATCAACCGAAATGGCGGATATATTACCCGTATCCTCCAGTCGTTTTAACCAGCTGGTTTCATCTGTATTAAATAAAAGCCTGGATATTAGCAGTCCAAAATTCCAACAAAAATTTGATGACTCACAATATATGCGCCAGGCTGAATTAAAATACTTACGGCGTTTGTCCGAAATTCATGTCAATTGGCTTAATACATTATTTTTAGTGATGGGCATCGCCATAATCATTATTTATATTGTCTATATTCAGGCATCCGATAATATTGACTGGCAGCATTTGCTGTTCTTTTTAATTTCTCTACGCTACGCGGCGGGCAGTCTACAGCAGATTTCTGCTACTACTGTTGCTTTTAGTCGTTTTTTACCTGAGATACAACTGGTTTATCGTTTATTAAATGTGGTCGATTGGCTTATGGATGTTGATAAACTGTCTATCAGACATCATTCCATTGTATACATACCTTCCAGTTTTTTGGATGATTTTGAAGTGCAACAGTTGAATAATACATTAACTATGCAGCATGATGCTAAATTGCACAAGCTGGCAGAAATAAGAGAGCAGGGCATCAATCTTTTCTTTGACAAATTAGCAAAATCATCTAAGCAAACCATCATTATTGATAACAATTTACAACGACTAAAACGCCTGGTTAAAACCCATAATAGTCATGTTAAAACATCAATAAAAAATTTCATCATTTTCTCTAACCAGAAAAAAAAGATACAACAATTAACCATCAATGAATTCCTGCAATATACACAGCCCACAACTGGTGTTGATATTGACTGTGACATTGATGCTTTTGAATAACAATAATCGAGTAAAAATATGTCTCAATACCCAATTAGCCACTTTAATTACCGTGTTTATTATGAACACACCGATGGTGGAGGAGTGGTTTATCATTCAAGATATTTGAACTTTTTCGAGCGTGCACGGACTGATTGGTTAAGAGAAAGGAAAATATACCAGTCCGAATTACAAGAAATTTATAATATCGTTTATGCTGTTACCACTGCAAATATTAAATTTATTAGACCCGCCAGAATGGATGATCGCTTAAAAGTGAGCTGCCAAATGATAAAAATGAAGCGAGCCAGTATAGAGTTTCATCAGGAAATGTATAATCAGGATGAAGTATTGCTTGCAGAAGTTTACATAAAGGCGGCCTGCATAAAAGCAGATACTTTTAGTATTATTGCATTACCTAAACAAATAAAAGAGGATTTAGTCAAGTGAACCAAGATTTTAACTTTGTTGAACTCATCATGAATGCCAGTTTGCCAGTAAAAGGTGTGATGGTATTATTGGTATTAGCATCCATCTCTTCTTGGTGGATAATTTTTGCAAAATGGATGAGTTTAAAGAATGCCAGCAGCCGAAGCAAAAAGTTTGAAGAGACTTTTTGGTCAGGCATCGATCTTAATCGCTTATACGACACTTTAGCCAAACGCAAAAATAAAGCAGCAGGCCTGGAACGGATTTTTGAATCTGGTTTTAGAGAATTTTTACGCTCACGCAAAGCCTCTCAATCAGATGTCAAAGCCACAGAATCAGCCGATAGAGCCATGCGTATCTCCCTGAATAGAGAAATTGACGGACTAGAGCGGCACTTGCCATTTTTGGCGACCATTGGCTCTATTAGTCCCTATATAGGATTATTGGGAACAGTCATAGGCATCATGATTTCATTTCACGCTTTGGCAAATGTAACCCAAGCTACGATTGCGCTGGTTGCTCCAGGTATTTCTGAGGCATTGGTTGCCACTGCCATGGGTTTATTTGCAGCTATTCCTGCCGTGGTTTTTTATAATAATTTTAACTCAAAGGTAGAACGTCTTTATACTCAATATGATATTTTTAAGGAAGAATTTTCTACCATTCTACATCGGCAGGCGGGAGGCTAATCGTGCGTAGACGTAGAAAAGCCATGGCCGAAATCAATGTTGTTCCCTACATCGATGTGACCTTCGTATTGCTTATTATTTTTATGATAACCACCCCTCTACTTAATCTTGGCGTGGAAGTTAGCTTGCCGGAATCCAATGCGAGTACCATAACTATAGAAACAGAACCAGTGATCATCAACATCGATGAAGCGGGTAATTTTTTCCTCAGTATAGGCGGTGAATTTGAAGCCATCGATGAAGAACAGTTATCCATAAAGCTACAGGCATTTATCCGGGCCAATAAGGATATACCAATTTTAATTGGAGCTGATAGAAAAGTCGATTATGGTCGAGCTTATGAGGCAATGGTGGTGGCACAACAGGCTGGAGCCAAAAAAGTTGGGCTCATTTCCGATCCTGTGCCCATGGAAAATAAATAGTAGATAATGCTGGTGATATGACGGGAATAATATGTTAGAGACTCATGTAAAAGTATTGGCCAGTATTTATACGGCATTACTAATGGCAGCACTGGTGTCAATATTGCTTTTTGGTGGCTTTAAATTTAAGTCACCATCAGTCAAAGGCAAAGTTATTGAAGCTGTTATGATCGACATCTCACAACTAAAAATCAAAGCCAAGCCACAGGATAAAAAACAGCCACCAGTTAAAAAGGAAGAAAAAAAGTAGAGCCGATAAAAAAAGAATTACCCAAAGATCCTCCCAAAAAAGACCCTCCGAAAAAAGATCCTCCCAAAAAGGATCCTCCCAAAAAAGACCCGCCAAGAATAGTTAAAAAAGAGCCAAAGGTTGATGTAAAAGCTCAGGAATTAGAGCGCAAAAAAAGACAGGAGCGTCTGAAAAAGCTCGAAGAAATTCGAAAAAAACGCATTGCAGCAGAGAACAGACGGAAAAAAGAACAGCAAATTCTCAAAGATTTAACCCAAAAAACCCAAAAAAAGCCAGACAGAAAACCGCCTGTTAAAAATATAGGTACTAAAACAGGCCAATCGGCCGCCGATAAAATGAATCAGTTGATGACTCAGTATCAATTAGCGGTGATTTCATCGGTAGAAAGGCAGTGGAACAAACCGACCTCAGCCAACAACAATTTACTCTGTTATGTCAAAGTGCGCCAAATCCCTGGAGGAGGTGTGATAGATGCAACAATCAGTACCCCTTGCAACGCCAATAGCATTGTCAGAAAGTCTATTATTGCTGCTATTCAAAAAGCTGATCCATTACCCTACAAGGGCTTCGAAAAAGTCTTTAGCCGTACAGCCACTTTTATTTTTCAGCCTCATGATTAATTGGTATAATTATAAGTGTTTTAGCTGGCAATGACGCTTAGACTGAACGTATTGTAGTTTGCAGCAGGGGTGATAACATGGCACCGGCGTCAGTGCTTATGTCCTCACCGTTGCACGTGGCTTGGATAATTTTACGATTTAATGTTCGAAACTCAATAGATATTTACTTAGCACATATCATGGCTTTCTCTTGTAACTATTTGAATTATAAGTCATTTATGCGAATATCGTCTCTTCCTCTTAATATTTTATTAAATATTTTGGATAGATTCAATTGTAAAGATTGGTCAACTGGGCTTTAAAATTTTATAATTATTACTATAATCACTGTGATTAACATATGGTGTATTGGGTGAAATTTAAAAATAGGTCTATTATAATTTGGGTAATACTGACTTTAAGCACAATGAGTATATTACCTTTTATTTTGTCCTGGTATCAAATAACAAACTCTCAAGAAGCGATTATAAACCAGTCTCAAAAATCACATATGATAATCTCAAGAGCTACAGCGGACAGAATCAGTAGTCATCTTGAAAAATACATAGGTCTATCAGATACTTTGGGAAATAATCCCCGCGTCTATTTACGCCCTGATTCGGCGGAATCATCAGAGCTGTTAAAAGCGACCATGATATCAGAAAAGGCGATTCTTGCAATTGGTCTGACAATTGAGCAAGAAGGTGCTAAGCCATCTGTAATACAGTTATTAAAGAAAAATAATGCTTTAAAAAAGTTAGAAGAAATAATAACAAATCCGACAAATAAACAGATTACTCTGAGAAGAGAGGGCAAGCAAAATTACTTAATCATCAAGAAGCAAACCGCGAGACCTAAAGTTGATATATCTATTGTTTTACCGATAAATTTCAGCAAGTTTCTCAATCCGACTATCCTTGGTCAGTTTGCGAGTATATCTTTGGTGAGTAATGATGGGTCTTTAATCGAAAACTCTGGTGAAGTTTTTGTAGAGCTTTCAAAAACACTGACCAAACAAATTCAATCAGGTATGGTTTTTGATTCTGCTAATCGTTATACCGAAAGTAATGAAAAAGATATTGTTGCCTTGGCTTCTGTCGCACACGCACAGTGGTCAGTTATTTCTAGACAGCCGTTAAAGTTTGCAGAAGTTGCAGCCTCTAATATGGCTTCAACAGCACGGAAAACTTTTATGTTTATATTGATAATCATGGGATTATTAATATTGTTAGCTTACTACTCATGGGTTAAGCCTCTGCGTAAGATAGTGAAGTCGTATCGGTCATTATTAGGAGCCGACGGCGAAATCTCCAACTGGAAGGGAAATGAGGTGGCGGCTTTAGAGCAAAGTTTTGATACCATCACTAAACACATTGATAATAGAAATGCGCTGAGTCAAATATTTGTCGACCGTTATCAAGTTATTAGTGCCATTGGGGCGGGAGGAATGGGGTCTGTATTCTTGGGATGGGATCCCCGTTTAAAAAGGCATGTTGCTTTAAAGACTCTGCCTATAAACAGTACTTTTGCCAGTCGAGAGGATATGAGCGAGGTATTAGTACAGGAGGCCATTACAGCTGCAAAAATATCACACAGGAATGTGGTATCTATTTATGATGTAGTTTCTACCGATTCTACTGCCTTTATTGCAATGGAATATGTCGATGGAGAGACTTTACATACTTTTATCAAACGAAATAAAAGACTTTCATTAGAGCAAACCATAGTTATTGCAATTGCAATATCCAAGGGCTTGCACTCAGCACATGAAATGGGTTTTGTACACCGCGATATCAAACCTGAAAATATATTATTGGGCGTTAATGGAGACATTAAAATTATTGATTTTGGAACCACCTCGATGTTGCAAACACTGGTCAATGATGATGTTACTGGTACCAACGGCTATATTGCACCAGAAATTTATAAAAGGGGTGAAGTGAGTGTAAAGAGTGATTTGTTTGCCTTAGGTGTGGTTATTGCCACATGTATATTAGGAGAGAATCCTTTTTTAGGAAAAAAAGTTCATATAACTAAAAACAATATTATTAACAAAAAGATTGTTTTCCCTGCCGATATTAAAACCATAGAATCCAGTAAACTGCTGTTAATTATAGAGAGGCTACTCAGTAAAAATCCAGATAAACGTCCAGAATCAGCAGCAATGGTGGCAAAACTTGTATCAAATGCTGCATCACATAAACCACAATGGAATGCCAAAATTGCTGGTGTTCAATCATCAAGGGAGCACATATATGCCGACAGTAAAAATACCACTGTTATACCTATTAATAATAGTTAATTATAATGTTAATGCGGAAACTTTAACGTTTCCAACAAATCTAGATATTTCCAGTAGTTTGAATATTAGCCAGCAATCAGAATGGGCTGTAAATGGAGGGATTTTTAAACCTGTATCTGCAGGTATTACCTTTATCAATGCAGGTGATTACCAGCTTGTGATTAAAGATTCAAATGAGAATTTAAAAAGCTATGATATGCTAATAGAAGGGCAAATAACAGACAACGTTACTGAGGATAATGTGGTTATTATTGACAACATAGGACCTAAAATATCTTTGCACTGGCAGCATGTCATTGCCCATGAGAATGTTATTGTTGCTGGTGCAAATAGCCAGTTAAGTTGGCAGATTGCAGATGATGGAAAAATAGATCAACAGGTATATATTAATGGTGAGCTCATATCTACCACTAATAATACGGTTTCATTTAAATCAAATATTGATACTGTTAAAATTGTTGCAATAGATGAATTTGGAAATAGGACAATAAAGGAGCATAACATTAAAAGTGATTTTGTTGGTCCTGAAATAGAATGGCATTTAATGCAACCGGCTATTAAAAAAAATGGAAAATGGATTGCCGCAAAAGAAGTATCAGTCGCATACAAAGCACATGATGAATCTGGTATTAGTTACTATGAGTTGAATAATAAAAAGCTTAAGAATGAATCAACAGTAATGAAAATGAAAAATAATTCTGAGCTTATTGCCGTTGATAATCTTGGTAATAAAACCTCAGAATTAATTACTTGGCAGATTGATAAGAAAAAGCCAGTTGTTCATATCATTATTGATAATGAAACCTATATAGGTAAGAAAAAATTTAATGTAAAAGCACAGCAGGAGATATTAGTTTCGGTAGAGGATGAAGGAATTGGGTTAAAAAAGGCTATTTATTACAGTAAAAACAAGAAGTGGCAACCCTTACCTCAAACATTTGTATTTTTAAGAAGAGGCAGTAATACCGTGTTAATTATTGCAGAGGATATGTTGGGAAATAAATTGAAAACCAGATTAAAATTTAAAGCTAAAAAATGATGGAGATTAACATGAAAATTAATAATACTATTTTAACCATATTTTTATTGCCAGCATTGTTTTTTGGTTTAAATGCTACTGGGCAAGTGATAGATACCAAAATCACACATATTGTAAAACCTGGTGAGTCCTTACATTCAATAACTCATGATTACTTAGGAACTGATGTTTTATGGAAAGAGAACTGGAAACTTAATCCTCAGGTACAGAACCCGCATCTACTCTCAATTGGACAGGCACTCATTATCATCAAACAAAGACAAATCCCTTCTGAGAGGGCAACAATGATTGATGTGGTCAATAAAGTTGAAAGAAAAAAGCACATAGGAGATTGGAAAAAGGCCATAATAGGTGATGAGCTTAATCAACAAGAAGGCGTGAGAACCTTTGAGAAATCTTCTGCCTTATTAAAACTGAGTAATGAATCAGAGTTTAAAATACTAGAATATTCACAAGTGTTTTTACAATCAAGAAAAACAACATTATTAGGCACAGATAGCGCCACAATTGAGATCATTAAGGGGGATGCTGAACTCAACTGGACGCCCTTGGATATAAAAAAATTAGAGATAGAAATAATCAGTGGTTCGACTAAATTGAAACCTTTCATTAAAAAAGGCATGCAAACAGCCTTGCGTACAGGTATTACCGATAATGGAAGTTCGGTTATTTCGGTATATAAGGGAAATTCAAATGTGGAATCAGCAGGAAAACAGGTGCTTGTCCCTCAAGGAATGGGTTTAAAGGTTAAAAAGGGGCAAGAGCCTCCTGAGCCTAAGCCTTTATTAAGATCTCCAAAATTATCATCAAGCCAGAGTGAGTATAATTATTCTAATCCCATCCTTTATTGGCATAAGGTGCCCAAAGCCAGAGCATACTTGCTAGAAATTTGTGCTGATAAGAAGTGTAGCATCGTTACTTTGCAAAAGAAAACCCGTGATACTCATTGGCAGATTCAAGATCTTAATAAAAAGGGCACATTTTATTGGAGAGTGGCAGCACAAAGTGAAGAACAGATAATAGGATTTCGCTCTGATACAAGGATTCTTCATATTACCGATATAAATGAGGATAAAAAAGGCCCTTTTATTGCCATTGATATAGTGGGAATGCACAAATACTTAAATGGAAAGACCATCATATCTCCAAGTTCAAGGCTGAATATTTTCAGTATAGATGGGAAGGCAGGTTTACAGTCATTGTATTATAAATGGGATAATAATACCTTTCAGAAATGGAATGAAACACCATTATCTGTGCCACAATCACCGGCTGTTTTAACGATTAAAGCAACAGATCAACTTAATCAGGTTACCATTAAAGACTTTGTTGTTAAAATAAATTAACTTAAATATTTATAAGTGCAGATACAATAATATTATCATAATATGTTTTACTATACTTATTTGAAATATGAGGATTACGATTATTTTGCTTACCCTTGATTTATAGAACGGTCCATAATATGAAAACAAAAAATAAAAATTTCGTCATCAGAAAAGCAACTCAAAATGATTGTGGATTAATCCTGGAATTTATTAAAGAATTAGCCACATATGAGAAACTCTCGCATGAAGTTGTTACAGATGTTAAAACGCTGGAAGAAACGTTATTCGGTGAAACGGTCTATGCCAAAGTGGTGATTGGTGAATATAAAAATAAAGCCGTTGCTTTTGCTTTGTATTTTCATAATTTTTCTACATTTTTGGGTCGCCCAGGTTTGTATCTGGAAGACTTATATGTCAATCCAGATATGCGAGGAAAGGGCTTGGGTAAAATTATGTTGTCATATCTAGCCAAGACTGCAGTAGATTTGGGTTGTGGTCGTTTTGAATGGTGGGTTTTGGACTGGAATGAAACTGCAATCAATTTTTATCAGTCATTGGGAGCAGAACCTATGGATGAATGGACCGTTAATCGAGTGGCGGGAGATGCCTTGCTCAAGCTTGCTAAGTCTTTTTAAAGAACAATAATTTGTATAAATAGCCATCTACTAAATACTTTCTGTAAAGATTAAAAATGTACCATATTGTATTATATGTGTGAATTAGGGTATAATCTTGGCTGAGGGTGTCCCTCATAATTATAATAATATTCCCAAATAGGAGAGAGAAATGATTAAAGCATTAACTTTAATAGTCGTGACATTTTTGACATTTAGTGTTTTCGCAATAAATAATAAAACCACTATCAATGGCTTTGAAACAGCCATAACAGAAAATGTGGAAGTGGTTAAGCTACAGCCCATTCAAGCGAATAATTTTGCAATACTTAAAAAAGCAAATTTAAGCGAAGCGAGTTTACTTAAAGTAGTTACTCATCATATCGTTAGTTGTTCAGAGTGTAGTGTGAGACTGAATGCATGTTTAGCTGTATATACTTGGGTTGAATGCCGTCAGGACTTTGTAGATTGCAGAGAATTATGTTTTTAAAATTATAAATAAATAGCTTGTAAGCAGACATAACCTATATGTTTTGTCTGCTTATTGGTTTTCAATAGAAGAAAAAAAGCAGGTATATTGGAGAAATATCAATAAAATATAAGGGGAGTCTCAATTTTATTCTAAATGGCAGCAAAATTGCTGCCTGTATTGACTGGGTGAGAGATTGAGGTACTTTCTGAAATTATGTCTCAAGGTTTCTGATTTTTCGAAGCCTGAATGATAGGCCACCAGATCTATCGAGTCGTTATTGCTTTCTAGCAGCTGTTTGGCTAAATGTAATCTTTGCTGATTAAGCCATTGTTTTGGGCTCATATTCATTGATGCCCTAAATTTTCTATCAAAAGTTCGCCGTGACATATTGGCTTTGGCAGCCATTGTTGAAATATCAATTGGTTTTGCCAGTCTGGCCATAGCCCAATCCAGAGTTGCGGCAAATAAATTGGATCTTTCGAGCATCGGTGTTTCCACAAATTGAGATTGTCCGCCATTTCTGTGTGCGGCCAATACCATCTGACGTGCAGCCTGATTGGCTATTTTATAACCAAAGTCATCACGGATAATGGCAATACCCAGATCAATGGCAGCAGAACTACCGGCAGAGCAACCGACCTTGCCATCATAGACATATAAAACATCTTGGCAATATTTAATGTGGGGAAATCTTTTTTTAAATTCTTTCTCATACAGCCAATGGTAGGTAGCCTTTCGATTTTCTAATAAACCAATTTCTGCTAGTAAAAACACCCCTGAACACAATGAAATGACTCGCCCCCCTCTGTTGTATAAATCTATTATTGCATGTTTCATATTGTCAGGTGCGGATAATTGACGAAAAGGCCAGCTGGGGATTATGACCATATCGTAATCATCAAGGTTAGTGACCGTTGGCACTGTGATTAGCATGTTAGCCTGACCCTGAATACTGATGGGGTCTGATTGAAAACTAACCATGTCGGTTTTATACCAGTCTTTTATATCAGGACGTTTAACCGCAAATAAATCTGTTGCACAACCCAGTTCAAACAAGGCGAGATTTGGTGAGGCCAGGATAGCAACTTTTTTCATAATATGGGCAATGGTAATTAATGGCTTAATATTAACGCACATTGTCTTTAAAGCCAAAATTATTTTTCTATTGCTTAGGTAATAATAGCACCTGAGGTATTTATAGAAATATTCGTTTAGAGTCCTCCCAGACTTATTAAATATTAAATATTAAATAAATACCTCAACGCTATTTTGCCTTTAAAACTTCTATTCCTGCAACAATTCAACCGCAATCATATTGTCATCAGAATTTCGGTCTATCATCTTGATATATGGATCAACACCAGCAAACTTGGGTAGTTCGGTGACTTCAAATACCAGTTTATTTTCGCCAGTAACAATATGCTCCTTATCAAACTTAAGCACATGGTCATCCGATTTGGCTTCATCTGGATCACTGGAGAATATACCAATATCAAAATAGTCATCTAATTTTGCAGTGGTTTCCTCGCCTTTGCCGTCAGCATAAATTTTATTTGCTTTTATGGTTAGTTCAACTTGATAGTTGCCATTTTTTAATTTTTTAGCAGTAGCAGAGGTGGTTTTTAAATCGAATAAGGTTATTTTTGCAAACATGTCATCAATAAACTCATAGTCATTTTCACCTGCAACAGCCTTGATATGACGAACCAGATCCAAGGTGGTTGGATAGGGGTCTGACTGGTATTGAAAATCATTGAGTAAATTTCTTAAAGCCTGGTTAAAGGTTTCTTCACCCAATCTATCTTTTAGTGAGTACATGACGACGCCACCTTTGGCATAATGGATATATTGCTGGGTTTCTACTCGCATTAGGGGCATTTCTTCCAAAATTTCGGCACTCCTACCTTGCAGATACCTGTCCATTTCCCATTTAAGAAACTTACGTAAATGGTGTTCACCATAGAGTTGCTCCATGACCAGATAAGCAGAATATTCAGACAAGGATTCTGATAGTACGGCAGAGCCCTGTACATTTGCAGGCATCAGTTGATGTCCCCACCACTGGTGCCCCATTTCATGTGCAGTAACGAATGAAACATAATCAATTTTATCCTCGTCACGCAGGTCGGCAATAAATCCAATGTCTTCTGAATAAGGAATTGTATTGGAAAAACTCTGTGCAAAACGGGCATAACGGGGAAATTCAATAATACGAACCTGCCTATGCTGATAAGGGCTAAAGACCTGTTTGTAATAGTCCAAGGACATTTTTACTGCTTCAATCATGCGCTGTACATTTTTATTGTGACTTTGGTGATGATAAACCTCAATGTTTATGTCATTATAAATTTCTTTGGTGACCTCATATTTGCCAGAGAGGAAAGCCACGAAATTAAAAATAGGTGCATCCATTTTATAATGAAAATATCTTCGACCATTTTCCAGCCATTCTTTTTGTAAATAACCAGGAGTGATAGCAAATTGATCTTCACTGGTTGAGACTATGGCTTCGAAATTAATAAAGTCGGCTTCGTTGCCGATAAAACCTGTTCTATATTTTGATTCGTCTTCCAGTTTAGCTGCTCGTTGTGGAGGGGGTAGGTCTCTTTTCTTGCGCTCTTGTCGATCTGATAATTCATAACCACTATTATAACCAAAGTGAGGTAACAAAATCATATTGTTAATGAATGAACCATTGGCAACGATGGTATTGTCAGCGTTTTTATCTACAAAGCCATTAGCCTGCCTTAATACCTTATATTGAAGTTTATGTTCTTCACCAGCTTTTAAAGCAGGGTCAAAATATAACCAGCCAGTGTTGTATTGCTTATCAAAGTCTTTAATTTTGGCTCCGTCAATAATAATTTCTGTTTTGCTATTAACATCCCAGCCGATTAACACCTTGTCGATGTCTTCACTGGTCTTATTGTTGATAAGATAGTAGCCATTGGCTTCCACTTTACGTTGATAGGGATAGATATCAACATTAACATTGATATCAGTGATTTTCGGTAAAGCTTCATCTTCAAATTGTTTATACTTCTTTTCATAGTTGGCTTGTAAATCAAATGTTTGATCGTCGGTAAGAAATTTATTTAAAACTTTGGTGTTATAGTAAATATATGAGCCCATGGTTATAAATAAGACCATTCCGAAAACCATAATAGTAACTCCTGATTTACCGAGGTTAGATATTAACAATGACCATCTGTATTTTAAGCCGTATTCAGTTCCTCGTCTATAAAGCCCATACCCTAAAGTGATGAGAAGCAGCGTCATTCCTAACCAGTATAAATTGTAGGCCAGTATGGGTAAGGAAAAATGCCCAAATTGGTTCATATCACTAAAAGTATTAGTTGGCAGTTCTGCAAAGCTCCACATGTTGTGCTCTAAACCCAGCTGGCTCAACACCAATGTGCTAATGAAGAACAGTACAAATACCAGCATACCAATATATTTATTGGGACTAATGATCTGGAAAAATATTGAGAGTATACAGGTCATTAGTGTAGGGACTAAAAATGTCGAAAATAATAATACAAAGTAAACATTCCACTCAAATAAAGTATAACCATTTGCGGCTTGGTAAAGCACAGAAAAAGCCACACCAATGGCTACCAATATAAACATAACTAAAAACAAGGCCAATACCTTAGGGAAATACAGTGCCCAATTATTGGTGGCAGTTGACTCAACAATATCACCCATGCCCTGTTGCCTTTCACGCCAGACAGCTTCACCTGCATAGTAGGTAATAATGATCATAATCAGTAATCCAAATGAGCCAGCGATATAATCAGCCATATTACGAGTCAATGGCCAGTTATCTGTGCCAAATAAGCCAGATGAGCCAATAAATATAGCTGATAAATTAAATAGAGTTATCAAGCTTAAAATAATAAAGGCAGGACTCTTAATAACTTGGGAAATTTCAAATAGTGTCCGGCTTCTGAATCGAAGCCATTGTGATGAAGTCGAGTTAGTTGGCGTGATGGTTAAGATTTCTTTGTGATTGAATTGACCAATCTCATCATTATTAACGATGGCCTTTATCTTGCTAGTTGCACGAATATTAATAAAGAAATGGGTAAATAACATAATAAATGCCGAGATAGACAACCACAATAAACGGTTGTTTAAGATCAAACCTTTAAAGGCAACCACTTGGGTATTCATCTCATGGGGAGTCCAGTACTTAGTTACTTGCGAAAAAGCCCTGATACCAAATGGATCCATCATGGCAGAGATGGTAACCAATGCTGGGTCATTGAGTAGGCGCCCAGAAATGCTGTAAAGCACAAAAAATCCAACAACACCCAGATACATGCCCATCATAGATCGGCCAAAAGATGCAAATGCATAAAATAAAATCGAGCAGAATAAAAAGTTGGGGATAATAAATATAAGATATGTCCAAAAGTATGGGGTTAAAACGGTGGTTCCCAGACGGTCGGCATCAACACTAGGCCATAAACTGCCGATTAAGGTACCCAGTGGTGCAGCAAAAAATACCAATAGACAAAAACCTAAAGCACCAAATAACCGCCCCCATAGGTAGTGACCTTTAGCAATGGGCATGGTATGAATAATGCCATTCATTTTGTAGCTATAATCACGGGTGGCAGTTCCACCCACAAAATTGGCAACCAGAAACATGCCAATAATAGACATGATTATCATGGTTTGGGTGATGGCTTGTGGTGAATTAAAGTTGATGTTTGAACCACCAGCACCGATCCTGACATTGTCAGAAATCATGGCAAAAAAAGTCAAAAAGAAGAAAATTATGCTAGTAACATAAAATGATGGTTGCTTTCGGAAGTAATTGAATTCAAATTTCGCTAATTGAGAAAACATAAACTATTCCCCTATGTCATTTTGCGGAGCAAATTTTTTGCAATTAAACAAGGTAGAAAAATAAACATCTTCGAGATCAGGTATGACTTGTTTAAAGCCATCAGCACTCAAATCATCATCAGATAAAACATGCACCAGGGTTTGACCCGCTTTTAATTTAGTAGAGATGACCTGATAGCTATTGCGGGTATTCTCAACAGCTGATTTAGGCACGGCTTTTTTCCAGATATTGTCTTTTAATTGGGCAGTTAAATCCTGAGGGTTACCCATGACCTGAATGGCGCCATCTGCTAATATGGCAAAATCCGAGCACAATTCTTCCACATCATCTACTATATGTGTCGAGAGGATGACCACTTTATTTTCACCTATATCTGATAATAAATTATGAAAACGGTTGCGCTCTTCTGGGTCTAATCCTGCTGTTGGTTCATCAACAATGATTAATTCAGGGTCACCCAACAAGGCTTGAGCAATGCCAAAGCGCTGTTTCATGCCACCAGAAAAAGAACTGACTGCTTTTTTACGATCTTCAAATAAATTGGTCTGGTAAAGTAAACCTTCGACAGCTTTTTTACGATCTTGCTTGTTATTAATGCCCTTCAATATAGCCATATGATCCAGCAAATCAAGTGCGCTTATACGCGGGTAGACATCAAAGTCCTGTGGTAAATACCCCAGTTTTAAACGCAAATCCTGTGGTTGCGTTAATACATTAATGCCCTCAAATACGATAGAGCCAGTGTCAGGTTGTTGCAGTGTTGCTATGGTTCGCATTAATGAAGATTTACCTGCGCCATTTGGGCCAAGTAGGCCAAACATTCCATGTTCTAAAGTTAAATTGATATTATCAATTGCTTTAACGCCATTGCTATAGGTTTTTGATAAGTTTGTGATTTTCAGCATTTTCTGATCCCGTATTGATTTTTTATAGTGCCCAGAATAAGCTTAAAAGTGTTCTGGAACAATATGCTAATGGTCACTAATAGGGCATGATGACACAAAAATTGCTATGATTTGAAGTTTTTATCTATAGTTGTATAACTATACTGTAAATTATTATATGGTTATAATTAAAGCTAAAATATAAAATTTATGATTAAGGTGTACCAATCCAACTGGTTTCTTTTCGTGACATTAGTCTCGGTATTATTTGCTTTGACTAAAAATAGTAAAACCGCTGCAGCTGAAATAAATGTCGAAAAGCCATTAGGATTTTCTGTCACTAAAGGTGCTGCTGCCGATTATATAGAAGATTTGGCCTGTAAGCAGTGCCATGCTTCTCATTGGGACTCTTACCAGCATGTAGGGATGTCAAAGTCATTTGTCTCGCCAAAAGCACAAAATTTAATTGAAAACTTTGAGGCCCCTGCTTATTATCATAAACCTTCACAACGTTACTACCAGATAAAAAGGCATGATGGCGGACTTATGTTTAAACGCTATCAATTGGATGCGGATAAACAGCAAATCAACGTATACGAAAAAAAAATTGACTGGATACTGGGTTCTGGACACAAAACCAGAAGTTATTTGTACCAGACAGAGGTGGGGGAAATATTTCAACTGCCTTTGGGCTGGTATAGCGAAACCCAACAGTGGTTAATGGCGCCTGGATATGAAGGGTCATTTCATCCTGGCGTGCAACGGATTGTTAGGAGAGAATGTATGTTTTGTCATAATGCTTTCCCCGATGTTGCCAAAGGCAGTGACAGACATTGGCAACCACATATTTTTCCTAAAAAGTTACCAGAAGGGACTGGCTGCCAACGGTGTCATGGTCCCGGGGCAGCACATGTTCGAACGGTGTTAAAGGGGGGAAGTTTGGAGCAGATAAGATCAGCTATCACCAACCCTGCGAAACTGTCACCAGCAAAGCGTGATTCAGTCTGTTTTCAATGCCATCTACTTCCAGCTGTTGCTGTTATTGGCATGCGGCGTTTTGATCGTGGTGATTTTTCTTTCAGGCCTGGTGAATTAGCCAGTGATTATTTATTGCATGTTGATGTGGATGATCCAGAGTTGCCAAAGTCAGAAAGGTTTGAAATAAATCACCATGCCTATCGCTTGAGACAAAGCCAGTGTTTTATAAAAAGTGCCAATAAATTGACCTGTATCTCCTGTCATAATCCTCATAAAAAAGTCGCCAAAGTGAATAGGGTAGAGCATTATGCTGCTGTTTGCCTATCGTGTCACAAAAAGCAGCATAAAGCGATTGTTGATGGTTCGACAGATAAAACTGATTGTATTTCATGCCATATGCCTCAACGTCGAACTCAGGATGTTGTGCATGTGGTTATGACTGACCACAAAATCCAAAGAAATATAGCTGGTCATGAACAAAGACTGGCTGCGAGAAAGCAAAAAAGGCCCATAATAAAAGGCATTGAATTTTTAATGCCCCAATATTCACCAACAGGTCTTGCTGGTGAAATTTACAAAACTATTATCTTGTTAAGAACCGTCAATACACCTGCTGTTATAGAGCATCTGGAGAAGTTATTAATACACTCAAAGGCTAAAAACACTTTGGCTTATCTGGATCTTGCCAATGGTCAGATAATATTAAAAAGGTATGCTGCCGCACAAAAATCACTAAATATTGTCAAGCAGTCTCACCCTGAAAATATTAAGGTTCTACAACTGCAAGGTATATTGTATTTAACCCAGAACAGATTAAAAGAATCAAAAAGTGTTTTCCTGAAGGTATTGGCAATTAACCATAATTTAGTTGATGTACATTTTAATTTGGGTAAGGTGTATATAAAGTTGCATAAAACCGATCAGGCAATTAAAAGTATGAGTAACGCGGTATCAATTCGACCTAATATGAAGGTTGCATGGTTATATTTAGCTGGTTTGTCGGTAAATGACCAACGTATGGATGAGGCTGTTGCCTATTATAAAAAAGTACTGGCAATTGACCCTTCATTCAGCCTAGCCTATGTGAGACTGGCTGAAGTTTTACTTGTTCAAAATAATGTGGCAGAGGCAAAACGATATTTACGCCATGGCATAAAAGTTGCTAAAGATAATACCTCAATCATTCTGGCACTTGATGTGTTGTAGCAGATTGGGTTCGATGGGAGTTTAGCATTCATAAAATAGCGGCATCACCATCATTGCCACACTGAGATATTTTCTCTCCTATATTTGGGTTAACAATCTCTATCTATGAATTATCAATTTTCACAGCTCGGTGCTTTCTACAGCTTTAATCCATGCTTGCAGGTTAATCCTTCCTTGCCGTTTTATGTGAAATGTATAAGGCATAGTTGTTCTCTTATTTGGCTTTATTGATTGGTTTTAATCATACAGGATATAAGCAATATGCCTGTTTTATACATTTAGACTATAGTACTCTACAAGCATATCCCCCAGTGGGTCTTTATGTATGTCTTTTTTTTGAAAGCGCATTCCTAATTTTTTCATTATAGCAATTGATGCCAAGTTATCAGAAACAGCAATTGCAGAAAACTGCGTGGCGCTTCTGTTCTTTATTAATGCCTGCATTATGTGTTGAGCGGCCTCTGTTGCATAACCCTTGGCCCACGATTTTTTTATAAATCTCCAGCCCAATTCAAGATTTTCGAGCTGTGGTTGATTACTAAAGAAGTCCATTGGTCTAACCAGTATCCAGCCAATAAATTCAGCACTGCAATTAATTGTTACTTTCCATAATCCCCAGCCTTTAGGGCTATTTGTATAGGCGTCTATTCTTGGCAAGAAAACTTCTTCTATGTCTTCTTTAGTTGTTGGCTTACCGCCATTAATGTATTTCATTACTTCAGGATCTTGATCCAGTTCATAAAGCAACTGGAAATCATTGGCATCCATCAATTGATAAGAAAGTCGGGTTGAATTAAATATTTTCATGGTTTTTATATTACACCAATGAAGCCTTTGTTGAAAGGGGATTATGTGTGACCGGCATATTGTATAACTTGAGAATAAATTTTTTGTTAAAATGGGTTAGCTTTGTCGCAAATAAGTGAAATTGAGTTAGCAAATCGAACTCGGGTTGTTTCTATGAAGTCCTCATCAAAAAAACAAAATATTCATCCCTTTTACAAAAATTAAAGTCATTAGTAAGAAAAACGTAAGAAAAAGTCAGAATATCGTAAGAACAAAGCATAATAAATTTTGTACTATTATGTGGCTTTTTTAATAACCAGTAAGAATATATCACTAACAGAAAATATTCAAATGGTTCAAACCGTTAATTTAGGAGACAATAGACATGAAAACAGAAGCAGAAAATAGAGGATATTGGTATTGGACATGGGATGAGGGTACACCTCCTCCATCAAAAACCACGATAAGCATAGCCTTTAGTGGTTACTCTGACGTACTTGAAGCAATAGAACAAAGTAAGCATGTAAAAGATCAGCTTGTAGGTACGAAATATATAGCCATTGGTGGTGGTAATGCCAACGGTGCTTTTACCAAAAGCAAGGTAGAAGCCCTGACTAGAGAAATAAATACAGGGGCATTTACTGGATATGATGGTATTGCTTATGATATTGAAGAAGGCGATCCTAATCTAGAAGAAGTTTTTGCAGAATCTTTTCAAGCTGCGAGGACAAACGGGTTACAAGTACTTGTAACGGTCAGTCATTCAGCTCCTTATGGTATTTCTGATGCTGCCAAGCTAATGACATCATTTTTCACTAATGAAAATATAAATATACTTTCTCCGCAACTTTACACTAGTGGCAATGAGAATGAAAATAACTACCAAACATCTCATGGCGTGTGTTGGAGTGAATATAAAGATTGTAAAGCAGCTGTAGTGCCCAGTATTGTGGAAGCTTCGTTATATGAAAGTGCGAAACAATATTTTTTAAATGATGGTGTTACATTAGAAGGCTATATTCAGTGGACTCAAACCAGCTAACCGCAAAAATTTGATTTTATCACCATTATTAAAGATAAATAGAAGGACAAGAAAGAAGTATAAAAAACTTCAAAACAAATAAGGGTCAATAAGTTTGATCCTTATTTATGTGCTGTATTTAAGCACGTATTAGCTCAATTTGAAATCAATGTGGGTAAACAATCGATCTAGTTATAGACGTTGATTTTCGCTCTATCATGACATGGTTCATATAGCAATGTATTA
The DNA here is from genome assembly GCA_016763695.1 of Alcanivoracaceae bacterium. Classification (GTDB taxonomy): domain Bacteria; phylum Pseudomonadota; class Gammaproteobacteria; order Xanthomonadales; family Marinicellaceae; genus NORP309. Next base: position 5,636 of record JAESTH010000178.1, on the reverse strand, counting down.
ATTAATTGTTATTAGTTATCTTCTTGGCTCCCAATATATGCTTATTTATATTTTTGTCAATGGCCTTTAAATATGCGGTGTTTAAATTGGGCTTTCTCTTGTTAGATTTGCTTTTTATTGGTATATTTCCTGAAGTTTTTTATTCTAAGTTGCAACTTGGAGTAAAAAGCAGCGTGTCGGACTGATCATGTACAGATGCTCATTTGTCAAAGATAGCCATGAGACGGGGTCGGGACACTTATCTGTATTAATTGTGAGGTACAGCTCTATATTCAAAAACCTAATACATATTAACAAATAAGCGGTAAGAAATTTAATATTGAAATGCAGAGTGCCACTTTACTCAATCAATAAGATTTTACAAACCATTGATTTCTAAGTCTAAGGCTTGAAATCTATAAGCTTTGAAAATATGAAAAATATTTGGCTAGATAAAATAATTGGTAAGTTATAATACACGCGCATTAAAAAGAGTACTGTAATAAGATATGAAAAATAAATCATTGGATATTGAGTGGGTTCGGCAACAATTTCCCGCGCTCAAGAATAAAATGGCATTTATGGATAATGCTGGAGGTTCTCAAACATTAAAACCGGTCATAGATCGCATAACTGAATATTTAACAGAATATGATGTTCAATTAGGTGCTTCATACCATACATCACAATTGGCTTCAGAAAAATTAGATCTGGCCAAAATTACTATTAAAAACTGGATTAATGCAAAACACCCTGAAGAAGTCATGATTGGATCATCGACGACCATGTTATTGCGCATTTTAAGTCTATGTATCAGCCAAAACTGGCAAGAAAATGATGAGGTTATTATTACTAATTGTGACCATGAAGCCAATATGGCACCTTGGAGAGATTTACAAAAATTAGGCATAAAAATTAACACATGGAAGCTCAATAAAGACAGTTATAGGTTGGAACTTAATGACCTGGAAGACTTGATGACTGAAAATACAAAGTTGGTAGCTGTGACACACACTTCCAACATATTAGGCACAATTAACCCAGTTAAAGATATAGCAAAACTGGTTCACAGTCATAATGCTTTGATTTGTGTCGATGGCGTCGCTTTTGCTCCACACCGATTGATTGATGTACAAGATCTAGATGTAGATTTTTATGTATTCAGTACTTATAAAACCTTTGGGCCACATCAAGCGGTTTTTTATGGAAAACTGGCATTATTAACTAATATGAATGGTATCAATCATGCATTTATTGAAAGTGTTCCCTATAAATTCCAACCCGGAAATTTAAATTATGAACTCAGCTACTCATTAGCTGCAATTCCTGATTACATTAGAAAAATTGGTGACAATAATTTAACAGAAGGATTTGAAATGATTGCCATATATGAACAAGAATTAGCCAATCAATTATTAGACTATTTAAATTCAAACCATAAAATAAAAATAATTGGTGAAATATCTGCAGATAAAGATTTAAGAGTAGCGACCATATCTTTTATACACAGTGATTTAAAAAGCAATCGAATCGTTGAACAAGTAGATGCATTTAACATCGGTATAAGATTTGGCGATTTTTATGCAGTTGAGTTGATTGATGATTTAGGTTTACGTCAATATAATGGTGTTGTTCGTGTCAGCCTTGTGCATTACAATAATAGTCATGAAGTTGATAAATTGATAGGCGTTTTTAAAAGTATTCTTTCCTGATTTTTACGTTTATTATTGAGCTAGCAAAATCAGTATTAAATTAATACTGAGAGAGAGTCAAATCAATGTTTCTCACTTTATCCTTTAGGATTAGTGGGGTGAGGAACTCTTGCATATTTAGCTTGCTAGCTAATACCGCTCTTTTAGGGTTACAAGAAAGTCTTATATCAAAGTATGGCTGAAGGTAATGGTAATTCTATAACAATAAGCATTGCCATTTGGGTCAGTATCGACTTGAACTGTTACACAAGCTAAAACAACACATTAAATCTGCGGTATATTATCGCAAGGTCAATAAATCAAAAATATTTTGTCCTATCATCTCTTTAATCCTGTATACCTCATATATAGCAAAAGAGAAAATCATGAAAATTAAATTAATGACATCATTGGTTTTATCCTTAATGACAATTATAGGATTATCAGAAGAGTCAAATACAAATATTGCTCATGTGAGCTATGAAATCACAAAACACATCATATCATCCGGCGGTGGAGAAGTATCTGGTGGTGGATATGCGGTCACCAGTTCAATTGGTCAAGCTGATGCTGGGCATGATACAAGTGGTGGTGGTTATGAATTTAATGGTGGATTACTTTCATCAAACAGTGATTTGATTTTTAAAAATGGGTATGAATAAGCTTAAGTGAAATGATATATAGAGGGTATAATATGAAACATTTAATGATTGGACTGTTAGGTGCTCTAACAATTTTTATCAGTGTTGTAAATGCACAAACAATGACCTATCAAGGCGTATTAACAGCCAATGGTTCTCCTGCAAATTTAACAGTTAATATGAGTATGAGTCTTTATGACAATGCCATAAATGGAAATTTATTGTGGCAAGAATCTTATGCTTCAGTTAGCATTAATAGTGGAGTATTTACATTGATCTTGGGTAATAGCAATCCACTTGATGCCAGTCTATTTGCAGGGCCATCCTGGTTTCAATTAGAAGTTGCAGGTGTCATTCAAAACCCCAGACAAGCGCTGATGACTGTTCCACAAGCCTTTTTGGCTCAATATTCAGACTTTGCTGATGATGCAGATAAACTAGATGGCAATGACTCAACCGACTTTGCCATGGCCACACAAATAACTGCATTACAAAATCAAATTGATACACTTAGTGGATTAATTACCACTCTACAAAATTCACAAACCACAAATTCCATGGTAATAACCAGCAATAGCACGGATTTGGATGCTTTACAGGATAAAACCCAGTTTATTAGTGTTAGTGGAACAGAAATGTATGTAACTGGTGCCAATTTAAGTGTTCGTAGTGGGGCAGGGGCAACTAATGCAATGGTTAATGGCCTAGGAAATTTAATCATTGGATATAATGAATTGGGAGCAGGTGATGTTCACTCTGGCTCACACAATCTAATTATAGGTGAGTCGCAAAATTATTCAAGTTATGCAGGGCTTGTTGCAGGGTTTAATAATAGTGTAACAGGTTCTTATTCGAGTGTAACTGGAGGTCAACAAAATATTTCATCGGGATCAATATCCAGTGTCTCTGGTGGCTTAAATAACAGAGCGCAAGGTTCTTATTCAAGTATTGTTGGTGGCTATTCGAATTTGGCTAAGGGGTATTCAACAGTAATTGTAGGCGGCGGCTCAAGTGCTCCCACTGATGGCAATACTGCTGAGGCAGATTATTCTGTGGTAGTTGGCGGCATAGGCAATCAAACAGGGAGTGTGAGTAATGGTTCTGTTGGAGAATCATCTGTTATAGTCGCAGGTAAATATAATCTAACTCAAGGTATTGCATCAACGATTATGGGTGGGTATTTTAATACTACAAGCGGTGCTTATTCTGGAGTTGTAGGTGGTGGCAATACAGGTGGTTCATCTGATGGAAACCATTCCTTTGCAGATTATTCGATTGTTGTTGGAGGTGTGAGTAATTTAACTGGTGACAGTTTAATGTCAAATTCCGTAGGTGCATCATCTGCAATATTATCAGGCATTGGAAACCGAGTGACAGGTGATAATGGAGCGGTTGTCGGCGGCAATCAGAATAAAGCATCTGCTTATACTGCAAGTGTGAGCGGAGGCTATCAAAATGAAGCCAGTGGTATTTCTTCAAGCGTAAATGGTGGACATGGTAACTTAGCCAGCGGGGCAGACTCAAGTGTTGGTGGCGGTGCTTTTAATGTTTCCAGTGGTGTGTCATCAAGTGTTGCTGGTGGAGATACTAATATTGCCAGTGGAAACAACTCTAGTGTAAGTGCTGGTAAAGACAATCAAGCCACTGGGCAAAAATCCAGTGTCAGTGGTGGAGAACAAAACATTGCAAGTGTTGAAAGTTCAAGCATTAGTGGTGGTTATCAGAATAGAGCCACTGGAATTTATTCAAGCATAAGTGGGGGTTCAGCTAATATTGCCAGTGGTAACACAAGTAGTGTCAGTGGAGGATTGCAAAATGATGCAACTGGGTTGATTGCAAGCATTTCTGGAGGTCGAACCAATATAGCCAGTGGTGATACGGCCAGTATTTCCGGTGGTTCAACAAATACTGCTAGCGGACATAACTCCAGCATGGTTGGTGGAAGAAGCAATACCGCAAGTGGTCAGTATACTATAGTGATTGGTGGTGGATCAAGTAATGGGGTAACTGATGGTAATGAAGCTTATGCCAATTATTCTGTAGTGGTATCGGGGACCAATAACATTACTGGAGATGGGGTATCTCACACAATTGGGCAGGCTTCTGCAGTGTTGGCTGGTAATGACAATATTGCATCAGGAGCAACCTCTGCTGTGGTTGGAGGTTATCTAAATGTCGCATCTGGTCATAGGGCAATAGTAGTGGCTGGTCGCTCCAATTCATCTACAGGAGCGTATTCCAGTGTTGTAGCGGGAGAAAATAATACGGCAAGTGGCACATCATCGAGTGTTGTGTCTGGAAAATATAATGCTGCAAGTGGGAATTATTCAAGCGTAGTTGGAGGAGGGTATACAGGCGGAGCTACAGATGGTAATGAAGCCATCGCAGAATACTCAGTTGTCGTAGGTGGTTATAATAACACGGCAGGAAATGCCAGTAACAGCACACAAGGGAAATCTTCAACAATATTGGGAGGGCGCTCAAATACCACATTGGGATTAAGTGCCAGTATCAGTGGTGGATATTTTAATGAGTCTAGTGGAATCCAATCCAGTGTTGCTGGAGGGTTTGCAAATACATCAAGTGGTTCAAGCTCAAGTGTAGGAGGTGGAGGTAATAATTCAGCCAGCGGAGATGCATCAACTGTTAGTGGAGGTTCATTTAGAAGTGTAGCAGGTATCAACGACTGGAGGGCAGGGGTATTGTTTGAGGATCAATAACAATGAATTATGTCACAAAGTTAAGCAATATTTCATGTATAATACCAGTGGATAAGCCCCTGAAAGCAATTTAAATTGTAATTTTAAACTGTTGTCCATCCACTGGCAATTTAAATCTATCGGGCATATTCGCATCACTAGGTGGTCTTGTTTAAGGTGGAATATTTCAAAGACCTTTTGATATATTGGTCATTGATTGACATCTTAATATCCAGTCTTGATTTTTTTATTGTGACCTTTATCTGCTAAGGCTGATTCAATTTTTGAAATATCGGTTGCTTTAGAAAATTGCAAGCTAAACCATTATTGAGTATTCCATGCCTGTCCTTTAAACATTCTTTAAACATTATTTTAAATATGAGTGTGATAAATTGTTCCGTTTCAAATGAGTTAAACTCTCAACTCATTTATAAAACCGTCCTCAATTTTAAAAAAAATCTATCAAACCAAAAATGTGATTTTGACTTGCTAGATTTTTTTAAAATGTGTGTCCTTTATACTTTCTTTATATTTTACTTTATATTTTTGCTTTATAATTTCCCTACAATTATTCATTATTTTGCTTTACAACCAGAGTTGGATCACCGAGTAATGTCCAGTTAATG
>JAESTH010000177.1 GCA_016763695.1 Alcanivoracaceae bacterium | reverse complement strand
TATTTCTGCTAAATCTTGTAGTTGTACATGTATATCTTCGGTTGCAACAATTGACAAATCTTTTAGCTTGGTAATTGAATCTCGCATGTGTTGTGGATACCTTAGATTAACGGGATAGCGTTCACGACCTTCTACTGTCATGGTTAAGTCCTGACCTGCTATAGCTATACTTGCTGCCTCCTGTATCTCGGCAATACTCAGACCATAATGTGCGGCCGATTGCCGATTGATATCAATATCTATGTATCTTGCTCCATTGGTTCGATCAGAATATACCATTTTAGTTCCTTTAACATCTGATAATATAGATTCTATCTGTTGACCAATTTGCTGAATAACCTGCAAATCTTCACCTGCAATTTTTATTCCCAAGGGGGTATTTATTCCCGTTGACTGCATATCAATTCTGGTTTTTATTGGCATTAACCAGGCATTATTCAGGCTGGGTATTTGTACTGCTGCATCTAGCTCTTTTTTAATTTTATCCATGGTCATACCATCTCGCCACTGATCTCTGGGCTTTAATTGTATGGTGGTCTCAATCATGGTTAATGGAGCTGGATCAGTTGCCGTTTCTGCTCTACCGACTTTACCAAACACCAGCTTTACTTCAGGTACTGTTTTGATCATTCTGTCGGTCTGTTGCAGTAATTGTCTTGCTTTGCCGATGGAAATACCTGGCAAGGTGGTCGGCATATAAAGCAGATCCCCTTCGTCCAGTTCTGGCATGAACTCACTGCCTAGTTGTGTTACGGGTATCAACGTGCTCAGCAATAATAATATAGAAATAATTATCATTGATTTAGGGCGGTTTAAGGCCTTTTTAATAACGGGCTTATAAAAATTGATTAACCACCTGTTTATAGGATTATCCTGTTCTTTGGCTATTTTACCTTTTATAAAGAAAACGATCATTGCCGGTACCAGCGTCACAGACAAACCAGCTGCTGCTGCCATGGTATAGGTTTTGGTATAAGCAAGTGGCTCAAAAAGGCGTGCTTCCTGGGCTTCTAATACAAAAATAGGTAAAAAGCTTAAGGTAATAATCAGTAAAGAGAAAAACAGTGATGGCCCGACTTCTACACAGGCATTTTGTATGCTTTGTAATCGATCCAAACCATTTTTATATTCTCTCTCAATATGTTTATGAACATTTTCAATCATCACAATAGCAGCATCCATCATGGTACCAATAGCAATAGCAATGCCACCCAATGACATGATATTTGCATTAACGCCCTGCCATTTCATAACAATAAATGCCGCCAGTATTCCCACTGGCAAACTGATCAATACCACTAACGATGAACGTATATGGTAAAGAAAAATAGCACAAACCAACATTAAAATAATAAACTCTTCGATGATTTTACTGGTTAGTGTTATAACACTTTCCTTAATCAGTCTTGATCGATTATAGGTCTCTACTATTTCCACACCTTCGGGCAAACTTGCTTTGAGATTTTCCAGTTTTTGCTTCAATGCAGCTATGGTATCTAAGGAATTATAACCCTGACGCATAATAGCTATACCACCAACAACTTCTCCCTCGCCATTAAGGTCGGCCACCCCACGCCTCATGGCTGGGCCTATCCTTATTTCTGAAGTAATATCATCAAGTAAAACCGATGAAATTGATAAACGTCGGCGTAAAGTGGGGACGCTGATGAGTCCGATATCTCTAATATTTTTGATATAACCCTTAAATCGAACCATGTATTCAGCTTCAGCTAACTCTATAGCAGAGCCTCCTGTTTCATTATTTGAGTCCTCAATTGCCTTTTTTACATTACTTATAGTTAGATAGTAACCTCTTAATTTATCTGGATCAACCACCACCTGGTATTGTTTGAGCATGCCACCTACAGTCGCAATCTCTGCAATGCCTGGAACAGTCTGTAACTCATATTTTAATAACCAATCCTGAATAGAGGGCAATTCTGACAGGTCATGTTTACCTGATCTGTCAACAAGTGCATATTGGTATATCCAGCCAACCCCAGTTGCATCTGGCCCCAATGTTGGACTGATTCCTTTCGGTAATTCTTGTGACACCTGGTTTAGATACTCAAGCACTCTCGATCTGGCCCAGTACAGATCAGTGTCATCATCAAAAATAACATAAACAAATGAATCGCCAAAAAAGGAATAGCCTCTGACGGATTTAGAACCTGGCACCGACATCATGGCAGATGAAATTGGATAGGTTATTTGGTCTTCAATCACTTGTGGTGACTGGCCTTCATAACTGGTGCGAATAATAACCTGAACATCAGATAAATCTGGTATTGCGTCTATCGGGCGAGTTAATAAGGCCTGTAAACCAACAATACTGATGATTATTGTGATCAACAGAACTAACAATCTATTTTTAATAGACCAGATAATAAGGGAATTAATCATACTTTACTGAGTTGTTGACATGCGTTTAAAACCAGCTAACAACTGGCTTTCAGAGTCTATCAGGAATTGACCAGAGGTAATAATGGTATCACCTTCTTTTAATCCTGAGATTACTTCAGTCATTCCCATTGACTCTTCTCCAGCAACGATGATTACTGGCTGAAAATCACCATGCCCATTGGTCTTCACTACACGTTGTTGATTTTGTGTTCTAATTACAGCCATGCTCGGCACCAACAACAAATTTTTTCTTGGTGTACCCGAGATACTGACTTGAGCAAACATACTTTGTGAAATTCTTGCATCATTTATTTTAAATTTGAGTTTGATTTCCAGAGATCTGGTTGTATAGCCTACAGGTGGTTCAACCCTACTCACTATACCAGGAAACTCCATGCCTGGCAGGTTTCTTAATGTCATCATGGCTGGTTGTCCTTCTTCAACTCTTCCCCATTGCCTTTCGAATATTTCAGCCGTCACTTCTGCAAGTTGATAGTCACCACCTATGTTAAAAACGGTATAACCAGGTTTCACCACGGTACCAACGTCGCCTCTCCGGATGAAGATAAAGCCATCTTCTGCCGAGTATATATTTATAGCTACATTCGTAATTTCACCATTTTCTAATTCGACAATCTGTTCAGGTGTCAGACCAATTGCACGTAACTTGGTAAACAGATCAGAAACCAGTGGTTGATTCATCGATTTAAAAGCCAATTGGTATTCTTCAGCTAATAAATCCAATTCATCAGATATAACGGAAAACAATAAATCTCCCTGATAAACATCGTCCCCCTGAAATTTATCAGTTATGTAACTAATTTTTCCATGGATTGGAGTAGTTACAATATTTCTAGCGGTGGAATCAAGTCTGGTAATTTTACCCAGCGTATCTACATTTCTTAATAGTTCGCCTCTGATTACTTTTCCTGTTTTAACTCCTATGGAGTTACTTATGGATGAAGAGAGCTGTACTTTTGGATGATCTTCATCCCTCACTTCACTGCGCGAATTAACTACTAAATCCATTCCACAAATTGAACATGTTCCTTCTTTATCAGAAGTAATATGTGCATGCATAGGACACACATAACCAAAAGACTCACCCTGTTTTAGCAAAAGATCAGGGTGAGTACTTTGTGGAACGTCGTTTGATTTAAAATAGTAACCTGATATAAATCCAACTATTATTGCTACCAATATCAGGCTGTTTTTCTTAAAATTAAACATTTAGTGTAGCGAGTATACCGCTATATCATGATGCAAAGGATCAAACTGATATATTTTCAAACGAGTACTAGGCTCGAAATTATATTCAATCTCTACCTTATGCATACCTAACACACCATTTGAAACAGCTGGTACATGTATAGGACCCCAAGGACCGCCAGCATTTGGCCATGCATAGTTTCTACCAAAGGTGAAGAAACAACCAGAACCTAATAGAGGACTACCATTGACTGGATCGCCTAAGTTTCTTGGAGACTCTTCTAGGAACTCTTCTGCTCCACCTGTGTTCATTGGGAAGAGAGTTTCATTCGAAACAGTTCTCACACCAGTTTGTAAATTAATACCTAGGTCTCTTTTGCCCTGATTAGTAGTTGTTTCAAGCAAGATATTATGATCATCTACAATATTACCTACAGTTACAACTACTTCACCATTAACTATGTCAGTACGATCTCCAACAATAACAGTATTATCAGTATGCGCATGAACATCTAGTGCTGTAGTCGGATCAGTATCCTGGAATTGATTTTCCCATCCACGTGTACCACCAAAATCAACATTCATATAACCGTGAACAAAATGATCACCATTATATAACGTCACTTTATAAGTATAAGGTCTAACTAACCAATCATGGGCACAACCATTACATACACCTTTAAATTTACTTGCAGCCATACCACTACCATCGCCTGTAGTACCTTGCTTGGAGCCATATATGGTGTTATTTGCATACAATAATGTAATAGTCGCATCTGGATCAGGAGTCACGCCTTCAGGAAGGTGAGTTCTATCTGTCCAATCAAGATAAGCTGTTCTTAAATCTGCGATAATGCTTGTAATTAAAGCCACGACAACATGATTCTTGTTACTTTTTGCTTGACTTAAAAGTGACTCATAATCATTTTTTAACAATTCATTATGCTCATTTTTAATCAAGAAATCATTTAAGCCCAAAGATTCTTCATACTTTGTTAAATATGATGTATCACGCTTCAAGAAACCAGCTTCTAAGTTTGCAATCAACTGTTGAGGTTTTTGCAATGCTTTATCACTGGATGACTTGTTTAAAATAAAGCCGTATATATAACTGATTATACGTAAGTATCTTAAGTCATTCCACATGCGTTTTGCAGGAGCGATATCACCAATCTGCTGAATTGCCTGGAATCTAGTGAAAAAGTTCTGATTTGGATTGATACCAAATACATCAATTTCCCAATCCGTTAACAACTTAGGACCTGTACCTGCTTCACCACTGCCAGCCATTTTTAATGCGTTTTCAGTAACCTGTACTCTAGGTGGATGAATTCTCCAACCCCATGTATACGTAAGGTTGTAGTATTTACCCAATGACTGTTTAACTTTAATGGTATATTCAGTACCTTCATTCAACATTGGAAAATAAGACTGATCCATTGAAGCATGCATTGGACCACGTCCATCAGCAGGAGTACGATCGAAATGCATGGTCATTGGAGAGAAATCTTCAATACCACCAGTTAGCATTTTAATATGATAAGTAATTGTCCATGGCACATCTTGTACCGCAGATGGATCAATAAAGGCTGTATCCGCCTCAATGTGCTGATCCCAATAGATCATATTAACATCAACATTACCACCGATGACTTCATCACCTGATGCACATTGACCACTTTGACTTGCACAAATTGGCTCAACCACCTTAATCTTGTTTGGACCATTAAAGTGTAACATTGGGAAGCCGCTGTAGGCACGATTACCTATAGGTTGGCCTTCCAGGATGCGGATAGCTCTGTTTAACAAACTTCTTTTTAGCTTACCATTTGTAGCATCTACTTCTAAATCATCAATAATACTATCAATATCTTCACTTGGAGATGTCTTATTGATTGCAGATGTTAATACTGGACCATCATGCAACATATAGGTATCATCGCCTAATTGTGATGGTTGCGTATTTGGCATTTCATCACCATTGAAATCAAATAGATTGCCATTATGTGTCATCAAAAAATTTGTTCCTGGGCCTATATCAGTTGGATCTTGTGCGGCATGTTGGCCTTCTGGTGTCACCACAAATGTTGTCATACCATCAGCAGACAAGCTTTGAGCTGATCCAAAAAAACCACCATTACCAGGTCTTGGTTGTGGACACGGATGTCCGATCCAACCTGGAATACCACCAGGAACTCCTGGCGCAAAGTTACCTTGCGTTAATTCACAATCACCAATCCCAACAGGCTGTGCGAAACTTAAACCTGATGCAAAAAGCGCTGTTATTGCTATTATTTTTCTTACTTTATTTTTCATTTTAATCCCCTTATACGCTACGTAAATCAACTAAAAATGGCTTATGGTCTTTACCTGTGCTTAATCTAGCCACAGCTTCAGCAATAAACAACGGATGTTGACGACTTGCTTTTGTCATCCATCTGCCTGTTTTTTCATTGCCTACCCAAGATAAACCACTGATACTTCCTTTAATTCCAAATGCTAACAATAAATTTCTGATATCATCTGGTTCGCCTGTAATAAACTGCCATTTAGCGCCTTTTGAATCTGCTAATTTCTTCAGATCTTCGGGGCTATCTTTAGTTGGATTTGTAGTTATTGTTAGCATCGTTACATCTTTACCTAAACGGTCTTCTAGCATATCCTGAACTTTCACCAAATTATCAATGATTGGATAATGCTTCTCGCCTCTAATTGAGGTAAAACTAACTAAGACTAACTTGTCATGTATGAGTTCTTCATAGAACCACGATTTCTTTTTGTCTTGGTCAGTGACTATCACTTGACCAAATCTGTCCGACATAGGACCTGTCACATTGCTGGGACATGATTTAAATACTTCTTGTTTCTTTTTTGTATTTGTTGCAGCTGTAGCTAGAAAAGGTACAGTTGTTGCTAATGCTGCTATAAATTTTCTTCTATTTTTCATGATTGACTCCTAAAATTGTTTGTAAATTAATTTCATATTATTTAAATAAATGAAATTAACCTGGCGTAATATCCCAACGTAACATCATAGCGTTGTCCTCATGGACATTGTTATGACAATGGATAATAAACCTACCAACAAAATCATCAAACCTGTAAAATACTTTAGCATGATCATTAGGACCTAGGGTCGCTACATCTTTTCTTGAATTAAGAACACCAGTTGGTTTTCTGCCATTCCATTCTATCACCTGAAACTCTTCAAAATGAACGTGACATGGATGAGCCCAAGAAGTACCAGCATTTTTGAAGTTCCAAATTTCCGCAGTACCCTGCTTAGGATCAGCAGAAACAATTGTTGGATCCATGAATTTACCATTAACAGTCCATAATCCCATGTCGTGATCGAAAACAAACTCTCTTTCTTTAACCACTTCACTCAGATTAATACCTGGTAAATCACGTAGATGTACACCTTCATTCATTGGCATACTGTTATCAGTACCAGCCAATTCTTTGATGCGGAACTGCATGACTTTCATTCTATCAGGACCTTCCAAACGTCTACCTGTTGGGCCTTGACCATTAACCTGTTCCATTAAGTTAACAAATTCAACCGTATCACCAGCACTGTAGCTAGAGAAATCGATAATAACGTCTTGTCTATTTGCTGGGCCCAAAATTACGCTGGTTGCTTCAACTGGGTTTTGCAACATGTTGCCATCATTGGTAAGAATGTGGAAACTTTTGCCATCACTTAATGCAATCTCATAAAAACGAGATGGACCACCATCATAGATTCTGAATCTGTATCTACGTCTTTCCACATTCATAAATGGTTCTACTGTACGATTGACCGTAATTAAATCACCCAAGTGACCATCAGTGTCAAATACGTTATAGGTAGGCGTACCATTTGGATCGAATCTAACATCATGTAGAATCAATGAAATATCATAACCATTAGGATTACCATTGCCATCACTACCAAACTGTGAATTACCTGGTAAAGCAAGACCCTGACCATCATTTTCATCACCCGTATCATATTCATCATAGAATATTGCCATGCCTGATAAACCGGCATATACATTGGTTGCGGTAAAATCAATCATGTGATCGTGATACCACAAACTACTCAATGTTTCTCTTGGATCATTTCTTGCTAGCAACATGCCATAATGGTGATCCCAGAACTGTCCAGACATGGCGAAATCCATAGGATATCCATCACTCTCTGAAGCTGTATGAGCATTATGAAGATGCGTAGTAATCGCTGGGTAGCCAACAGGCATTAAAACATTCTCAGCCGTTGGTAAATCATTGTAACGTCTTACGAAAACAGGTTCGCCATATTTTGCTACCAGTGTTGGACCAGGAGTTGTTGGGCCTTGATCGCTACCTGAAAACATCCAAGCTACGGAACCAGTTCCGCCACCTGGGTTTGATGGAATATTAGATAGATCTGTATGATAATTCCAGAACCCTTCAGTAATATGTTGCTCATAATATTTCTGTGGTTGGAAATCACCAAATCTCTGATGCCTGTTTGGATCAGCAGGAGGAACTAAGTTTGCTGGATCAACTGGAAGCAATTTATTTGGTAAAAATACCGGCTCATAATAAGATCTTACTGGCGGGCTATCAGGCTCAGTTAAAGAGCCCCTATTCCCTTGTGCTCGACAGAGTTGCGCATTTGCATTACCTGCTCCAAAAATAGCTGGAACAGTTAAAGCTAGGGCACCCTTTTTAAGAAAACTTCTTCTTTTTTTCATGTACTTCTCCCCAATTTATGGTTTATTAAAATTATTTTAATTAGGAACGATCTCGCGTATATTAAATACGCAACATACCGTACTATCAATGGGGAATTTCGAGATGAAATTATACTTATTCTCGATGCAATTTCTCTCCCCAAAGACACTGCTAATTAACATTGCGAAGACAATATAACACACATGTACATTGGCGTACATGAAAAAGTGGCGATTTTGTGATAATTAAAAAAATTGAGCACAGCAGTATAATATGCAACCGTTTTGTAAGAATTTAAAGAATAAATCGAAAACAAGTTAACATATTGTAATATAAAATAATATCTCAATTTTTCACACTATGTGCGAATAAAAAAATCTCATCCATGAGAAGTACAAGAAGAGTTTTTTAAAGAACCATGAACATATATCCAATGCTAAAGGGGATTTGTAGCTGTTTATAGCATAATAAATATTTTAAATGGATACTCTAATTTATTAAAACAGCACCAGTATAGATGAAAGAGCACTCAAAGTAAACGCGACAAATTGTCGCAGTAAACAGGCTCACCCTCTTTCAGATAAAAACTGTTTAAGCTTTTTGAATGGTAAAGCCTTGCTTAAAATATACCCTTGAAATGTTTGACAACCTAGATTCTTCAAGAAGATGAACTGGCTTTCTGTTTCTACTCCTTCAATTATAATATCCAGATTTAATTGCTTTGACATTAAAACAATTGTTTCGATTAAGGTTTCCGTATTTGACTCAACACCTATTTTGGCAATAAAGGATTTATCCAGTTTAAGAACATCAATTGGCATTTGCGTTAAGTAGTTTAAAGATGAATATCCCGAACCAAAGTCGTCAATCGCAATCATAAAACCCAAAGCTTTTAATTTGTGCAATTTAATCAAAACCTCTTCAAAATCACCAATGCCTATTGACTCAGTCAGCTCCAATGTAACCATACTGGTGTCTATACAATACTTATGACTTGCTGACTCTAAAACTTCAATGAGTTGTGTGTTACTGAATTGGAACAAGCTGATATTTATAGACACGGGCAGCATAACATCATTTGAGCGCCCCCACTGGTCAAGACAATCAAAAACATTTTCAATAATCCATTCACTTAACTCAACAATAAACCCAGTTTCTTCTGCAATTTGTATAAATGATTGCGGCATTAACAATCCTTCTTCTGGATGATTCCAGCGAATTAAGGCTTCCAATTTCAATATTTTTTTATCTTGATCAAAGATCGGCTGATAGTACATCTCAAACTCATGTCTGAGCAATGCTATTTTTAATGATTTTTCTATATGCAAGCGTCTATTGGCTTCCTGCTGCATTTCTTTTTTAAAAAAACTAACGGCATTTTTCCCCCGAGTCTTTGAAAAATACATGGCGATATCAGCCTGCTGTATAATTTCATCTGATTTATCTGAATTATAGGGGAAAATACTGATACCAGTACTAAATGAAGTGTAAAAATAATGTCCATCAATATCAAATGGCTCTTTTATTATAATCTGAATTTTTTCTGCTACACGCTTTGCTGCTCTTTGAGTTTTAGCCAAAGACTTATTTTGTTTGCCTACCAAAACAACAAATTCATCCCCTCCAAATCTTGATGATATATCCGTATTTATCAAGGCTTTATTTAGTCTATTTCCTATTTTTATTAGAAGTTTATCTCCAAAATAATGTCCCATTGAATCATTGAGAACCTTAAATCTATCCAAATCCAAAAATAGTACCGCTCCAAAAGTACCGTTCTTTAACGATTTTTTGACAGCCTTTTTTAGATACATCATGAATCTGACTCTATTAGGCAGTTTGGTCATGGTGTCGTAATAGGCTAACTGAGAAATTTTTCGCTCCCTCTCCTGATCTTTGGTTATATCAATCTTTAAACCTACAACTTCAACTCTACCATCTACCTCTTTAGATGACACAAAGTCTTTAAACCACAGGATATTACCATTTTTACAAACGGCTCTGTATTTGAGAATAAATCTTTTCTTAAGACTGACTCCATCGTGATATTGTTTTAAAACCATAGTCCTATCTTCTGGGTGCAGCAATTTGTTCCATATTATATCCAGGTCAACTAGGTACTTTTTTGGGTAACCCAATATATTTGCAGCCTCATCACTTATATAGTCCAGCTTAATATCACCCCTGACATGCCGCCAAAATATGACTGGCTGTATTTCGATTAATTGCTTATACCTGCTTTCGCTTTCTATCAATATTTTATTTAAGGTATCAATTTCCCGGGTTCTTTCCCTTACTTTGTCTTTGATGAGAATGGTGTTACCAGTAATAATCAATAAACCAGCTCCAAGAAAGGCGGTAAACAAAAAGCCAATTGACAACAACCACCATATTAACCACGAACCGTTATTAACATAATATTGCGAAGTGGCATATGCCTCAATTTCCCATTGATGTTCAGAAATTTCAAAAGTTTTATGCGCTTTATTTTTAGCTGAAGTATTAAATGTTTCATCAGAACTAAACAGTTTTGTTTTTGTATTGTCATCTACTGAATAAATAATAAAATGGGTATCCTTTAAATTATCCACACTAGCAATTGTAGGTGCGTATTCTACAAACAATGTATTTATAGTTGCAATTAGTTGTTTCAAAGGTACTTCATGCAACTTTGGGTTATTATTTGAGTACTCATTAATTATCAAATTAAATACTTCTGAAACGCTATGATCAAGCGATTCAGCTATTCGCTTTTTTTCTAATTGTTTTAGATTTAAGGCAATAACCACCAACAAAGAAAAGGTCACAATAACCGGAAAAGCTGTTTTCAACAATCGTGGTTTCCAAATATCTCTGGGTACCTTAAAAAGTAGAAACATCAGTGGCAACACGATAAATATCCCAACACTATCTCCAAACCACCATGTTGCAAAATTTATCATGACAGAGTTAACATCCAATAAATTACCAATACTTAAGGAGAGCATTGCAAGTGAAGAAGAAACAAATGTAGGTATCAACCCAGCAAGAATAAAGAGCTTGGCAACTGAAGACAGGGTTAAAAAACTATTTGACTTTCCCAAATGTCTTTTTACTAAATAGCTTCCTAAAACACTTCTTAATATGGTAGCTATTAACAAACCACCATATGTTAACATTAACTCAGGTTTATCAACAAATTCATCAATATTATAAAATTTTAGATTAAGCAGTAATTCACCAATCAATATTGAAGGGATATACTTATAGCCCCAAAGAACCAAAACGCCAACCCCAATCCCAGCAGCAGGCCATATAGGAGCCGCAAATGTGGGTGGTAAAATCAAAGGCTTTATCACAATGCCCGAAGCATAATATACCGCTGCAATTAAGACACTACAGATAATATAATAGCTGATGCTTTTACTATTCAAGCGATATAGTATTCCACTGATTTAAATGAATTTTGTTTATTACCGTCTCCCCG
>JAESTH010000176.1 GCA_016763695.1 Alcanivoracaceae bacterium | reverse complement strand
TTTTTTGTCAAAATATTAAAAAGAAATGGGCTGTTGGCTTTAAGATTCCTGCTTTAGAATAACAAAAAACACAAAATTAAATTTCAGTATTTTCATACTGATGCGCTGCTATATCTCAAATAAGGTAAATTGTTGGATTTCTTACAAAAATTCAATATTTCAAAAATATCATCTTCAAATAACCTTAATTTATGCCTGTAAAAAATAAAAAAATCAAAATCATAACAATTTCAGCTTTCTATGAAGCGCCTGTCCCTGCTAATATCCCTGCTAATAGTCATCAGTGTCCGTTTTATTGGGGGTACCTCACACTGAGCTTCTATTCTTATTCTCTGTTATTTTTTGGTTTTAAAACAAACTTTTACGGGAGTATACTAATCTCCAAAACAAGATTATCATCAGCAATAGGCCATAAAAACTCAGAGTAGGTATAATTCGGATGGTTGAGGATCCAGAAAAATTAACCGTAGTTGGACTGGCTGCTGTATTACTAAAAATATCAAATGAATCAGTGAAGCTACCATCTCTTGAAGGCCTGAATTCGATGATGTAATTACAAGTTTGATTAGGGGTTAATGTAATAGGAGCGGGCGTACAGCTGCCGCCAATAATGGTAAATGGTGGTGTTGGTTGAGAATTTGAGTTAATGATAATATCACCATTACCAGTATTGGTGACGGTTACATTTTGCATACTATTCTCACTAGTAAAAACCATACCAAAATCTAAGGACAGATTGTCTAAACTTATTGTATTTTCGGTACAATTGATCACAATATCATCGATGCTTGCAGCATTGATTTGCCCGCTGCCATTAGTCACTACGCAAAATTGCGTAGTTGGTTGGGTAAATACTGTTACAACATAGTTACTTAAATTATTTACAGCTGTATCGAATCTAAACACTCCATAGTTTGTCAAAGTTAAATTATCACCCCCCATATTCTGTAGAACCAGTGTGCCATTTAATCCATTCACAGTCCCACCAATCAAGGCCTGAACATTAACCATTTGCGTGTCAGACCCCATGTTTCCTTCTGTATCCGTAGCACTCCAAGTTACAACATGAATGCCAATAACAAACGGGCTAGACATATTTGCTGTTGGAGTCAAAGCCCCATCGACTAAATCGTTCGCTGTAGCTGTTCCTAAATCCACAATTGTAGTAGCACCATTGGCAGTGATATTTATATCATTTGGTGCAATAATAGTCGGTGCAGTTGTATCAACAATAGTAACAACTTGTGTATCTGAACCCATAAACCCTTGAGAATCTGTAGCGCTCCAGATCACCGTAGACATACCTAAAGTAAAATCAATACTTTGGCTAGCTGTTGCGATTAATCCTGTTTCATCCACATCAGTTACACTGGCAATTCCTAAAGGTGGACTTGATAATAGACCTGTGGCTTCAGATGTAATATCACTTGGCGCAATAACACTGGGTATATGAGTTTCAAAAGCACCAATATCTCGTGTATTTGAGGCTGTAAAACCGCGTTGATCCGTTGTTGTTCCAGATACTGAATTATCGATTGCATTACTACCATAAATCAATGCATGAGTTGGCACACAACTGCCATCAGCTAAAGGCATAATACAAAAATTATCAGCCAAAATTTCGGATACATTGGTCGCTATACCGGCATTACCGACCGAAACTCCTTCGCATGTAAAGATAGCATCTGCCAGGTTATTATTGCTGTTGGTTATGTTTACTTCAAAACATACTGAAGAACTTTTGAAAATATTATTATTTAAATTTGATATGCGACCATAAACAAAAAATGTATCATCGTAACTCTGGATGGCAGTAGTGCTGCCGATAAAACTACTGTTATTAACAGAATTTATCACTCCGTCACTGAGGTAAATTGACACACCTCCAATAGTTGAAAATGTGACGTTATTGATAACATTGATGTTTCCATTGGATACATATATGCTTGAACTACTGCCACTATCTGTAAATGTAGTGTTTTCAATAGTATCGAATAGACCATTTCTGATACTGATATCACTTCCGTCAAATGTGGCATTGTTTTGCTTAAATAAGCTATTTGTAATAATGGACTGATTACTACCACTGTGACTCAATCCTCCACCAATTGTTGCAAAATTTTGCCTGATTATGGAATTTGTTAATTGTAACTTTGCTTGGTTATATATAGCACCACCAGCTCCACTAATGCTTGCTTCGGTGACTTTTCCGTTAACTAATTCTATATTGTTAATTTGGACATCTGCAAATGTTGTGGTTCGAAGCAACCTAAATAAATTAGCAGTTGTTGCATCTCTTTGTAATATAAATCCTTTACCATCCAGTATTAATTTTGAATTAATAGGAGCCGTTCCTGTGCGTCCATATAATGCATCGTTTTCATATTCCTGAGTTAAGGTAATATCAGCCCCTAACTCTATGGTATCGCCACCATTGGCCTCGCCATTAAAATTAGCACATTGGATGGCTTGGTTGAGATCATCGCTATTTGAAACTGTGGTGCTAAAACCATCAGTTTGTAATTCAAATGGACAAATATCTACAGGAAAATATTCATAAGCGCCAATGTCCCTAGTACCAAAGGCTGTAATGCCACGTTGATCAGTTGCAGTTGAATCAACATTACCTGTATCAATCGCTTCGCTGCCTACAAGCAAAGCATGAGTCATGGTTGGACCGCCGTTATCAGTCAATGGACCCATTGTAGCAGTGGTTAATGTTGTTGAAACACCAGGGCAGCCAATAGTTGCATCATCTGATAAATTGTTACTGCCAATGCCACTGCCATTAAAAGAAAACACACAACCAATACTTTCGCCTGTATTCTGATGGAACAGTGAATTTCGAAGCATGTTTATAGAAGCAAAATTAAAAAAATCATTATATATTCCACCGTTAAAACCAGCTGAATTTCCTGAGAAGGTGCTGTTTTCAATAGTGTTTATAATCTTTATGTTACGAATTCCACCGCCACTACTAGCTGAATTTCCTGAAAATGTGCTATTTTTGATGATTGTTATTGTGCCAAAATTATAAATCCCGCCACCCGATCCACGAGATGAGTTACCTGAAAGGATGTTGTTTTCAAGAGACAACACACCAAAATTAATAATCGCACTGCCATTATCGGCATTAATATCTCCATTCACACAACCATTGCTTATGGTGATGTTATTGAGTGTGAGATTTCCGGTCTCTCCAATGCGAATGAGACGAAATTTGTTTGGAGTATTGGTACCATTCACATCACAGGTTAAACTGGCATCACGCTCAAGACTCATACCCATACCATCCAAGATGATATGGCTACTGATTGTAGGTGTTCCAGTTCTACCATATCCACCAATTGATGTGTCATTGTCAAATTGAGTAATTAATGTAATGTTGTTACTTAGATTTATCGTATCTGGACCATCGCCAGCAATACATTCTCCTGTAGCTACAGAGACAACTGCATCAGTATTGGCAGCAATGATGGCCTCAGATATGGAACAGACCCCATCATCATCAACAGCACCATCGGTGGCATCGACAGTAATGATAGCAGCAAAGTTGGCGGTGGATAGTGACATCAATAAGTATATTGTGATGGTTGTTATTAATCGATTTTTCATATCCGTACCTTTAATTACATCAGTTGTTTTATATTTCAAAATAATTTCACTAAAAATTTTACCCTTATTAATAACAAGCGACATAAATTAATAAACCCCTCAAACTAAATTAAATAAACTTGATTAGAGTATTTTATGAATTGTTTTTTTTAGTTTCATCAAAGATAAGGATTGTAATGTTCTACAAAGGAAGCCACTACAGTAATATTGAAATCATTGCTAATTGTTTCAAACATGATAAAGTGTTAATTATGTCAAGCCAGAAACATACAAGTGAATTTCCATTAGATGATTTAATCTATCAGCAACTTAAAATTATGGCGAATAAGTTGATGAAAAAGGAGCGCAACAACCACACATTATCACCCACAGATTTGGTGCATGAGGCTTTTGTCAAACTGTCAGTTAGTGGAGTTTCATTCGCTGATCAAAAACATTATTTTCGCACATTGGCTAGGCAAATGCGTCGAGTATTGATTGATTATGCGCGTAACAAATCAAGGAAAAAAAATAAAGGTAAGATTAATAATGTGATCTATACTGACTCTTTAGGGTTACTTGATACCAGTATTGATTTCACACACATCAGTGATGCTATTGACGAACTTGAAAATATGGATGCAAACAGTGCTGAAGCCATTGATTTGATATATTTTTCAGCTTTACCACAAGCACAAGCGTCTGATTACTTAGATGTTTCTTTGGCCACATTAGAACGTAATTTAAAATTCGGAAGAGCTTTTATCGATGAATACATTTATAACTTAGGTTTATTTAATGGCGAATAATATATTTGGACAACAGGTAAAAGCATTATTTGATTTGTGTATAGATTCTCCACCTGAACAACATCAATCAATTATTGAAAATAGTAATTTTCCAGATAATGTTAAATTACGTGTGACCAGTTTATTACACCATCAGCGTCAAGATGACTCGCATTTGACCAAAAGTATTATCGATACAGCTAAACACGGATTGAGTATTTCATCAGTAAAATCAGGAGATGTAATCGAACAATACACTCTTGTCAAATCAATAGGTGAAGGAGGGCAAGGAGAGGTTTGGTTGGCCCATCGCAATGATGGTGAATTTAAGCATAAGGTTGCAATAAAATTTATCAAACTCACACCCAATCAAAAAGAACTGCAACTATTTCAAGCAGAAAGAGAACTATTAGCCTCTTTACAACACGCTAATATAGCAGGATTGATCGGTGGTGGTAAGTTTGGTGATCGACTATATATGATTATGGAATGGATTGATGGCATTCCTCTTATTAATTATTTAAAGCAACAAAAGCTCAATTTAAAAAGTACTTTAAAACTGTTCTTACAAATTTGTGAATCAGTCAGTTATGCCCATTCTAAGGGTATTATTCATCGTGATATTAAACCTTCAAATATTTTAATTACTAATACAGGTAGTGTTAAATTACTTGATTTCGGCATTGCTAAAACCCTAGATGCTGATTTGACCAAAACCCAAAATGACAGGATGATGACTTTGGCCTACTCAAGTCCAGAGCAAATTAATGGTCATGCTATTTCAATAGCCACAGATGTTTATGCATTAGGATTGGTTCTTTATGAGTTATTAACCAGCCATCGCGCTCAAAATCATACGACTGAATCTGCTGTTGATTATATACGAATCATATCTGATATAACTCCGAACAAACCGAGTTTAGCCGAGCCTATTGGAGAGCCCCGTTTTTCTGTAAAAAAATTACAAGGTGATTTAGATAATTTGGTGATGATGGCTATTCGAAAAGAGCCTAATCGACGTTATAAAAATGTTGATAGTTTTATTTCTGATATCAACAATTATTTAGAATCACGACCCTTGCTTGCAAGCGGTGATAGTTTGGCTTACAAAACTGGCAAACTACTTAAACGAAACCCATTAGCATCAACATTAGCGACTATTATTTTAGGATTTTTAATTGGCTTACCTATAGTTATGTATCAAGCGAGCCTGAAATTGGAAATACAAAGAAAAAAAGCCACACAACAAGCACAAATTGCGGATGCAACCACTGACTTTCTGACGACCTTATTAAAATCTGCAACACCATTGGCTAATAAAGGTGAAGATTTAAATATGCGGGATGTGATGGAACAAGCTGAACAAAAATTGATTGTTGGTTCTGTGAAAAACCCCCAGGTTCAAGTGAAGCTGTATCTAATTTTTGCCAGTATTCAACATAGTCTAGAAAACAATCCAAAATCCATTGAACATTATCAAAAAGCGGCTGATATTTCACAGCAAATTGGTGATTATGAAGGTCAACTAGCTGCTTTAGGTCAACAAGCTGTGATGTACTTTTTTAATAATGAAGTCCAAAAAGGTAATGAAACCTTTGAAAAAGCGGATAAAGTCAGTAAAAATGTGACCAATGTCGTTGAGTTAGCTTGGCTTAAACTAAGAAAATCAACAAATGAATATAAAAAAGGAAACTACCAACTAGCACGTGATTTAGCTCAAAGTGCTTTAGATAATATGAAGGATCAAAAAAACAATGATCCTGAAATTTTAGGACGAATCTATAATGAGTTAGCGATAGCTGTTAGTGAATTTGATATGGAAAAAACATTGCCATTGAGGGATAAAGCTATTGAATACGCTGAAATTTTTTATGGTAAATTGCACCCAAAATATTTGTCAAGACTCGGTAATAAAATATACAGCTTACTCAAATTAGATAAA
The DNA here is from genome assembly GCA_016763695.1 of Alcanivoracaceae bacterium. Lineage (GTDB taxonomy): Bacteria > Pseudomonadota > Gammaproteobacteria > Xanthomonadales > Marinicellaceae > NORP309. The sequence continues at coordinate 1,221 of JAESTH010000176.1, read as the reverse complement.
TATAATGAGGCTGAAGTGTTATTAACGCAAGCACTGCAACTAGCAGAAAAGCTGTTTACACAAGATCATCCAAAATACGCCTATCTTTTGGCAAAAGTTGCCGAATTACAATTTAATCAAGGTGAATATTTGAAAGCTGAGGAAACCAGATTACAAGCGAATCATTTGTTTGAAAAGTTTTATGGAACAGTTAGTTTTACCCATGCATTTGGTCTGAATGTATTAGCAGAAATCTATGCCACCCAAAGCAAATTTACAAAGGCTCAATCCATTTATCAAGAAGCCATACAAATTAGAAATCAATTGGATAATACCAATATGATTCGCATAGCCGCAGTTCAAAGCAATTTAGCACGTTTGATGGTAAAAACTGGTGAGTACCAACAGGCCTATGACTTAATAGAGCAAGTAATTAAGATATACACACAAAATAAAAAAGACAATCTCTATAATCATATTACAAAAGCTGCGGCATTTATTGGCAATGGCGAAGATACTATTCAATGCCAATTGGGAATGAAACAAATTATAGACTTGATCCCTCGTTTAAGTGAAAAACCAGAGTTTAACTGGGAACGTATGTTGAACGAAATTTGGATTGGCGAACTAGCATTGAAATGTAATAACAATGCAATGGCAAAAGAGTACCTAAATATTGGATTGGAAAAATCTAAGACTGTCTACAAGCAAGATTCAATAGGACAAAAATTAATTGAACAACGCGTAGATGCATTGTTCAATTTATAGAAGTTCCTTTTGCATAATTAATAAAATTTCAAGTCCTTGGCTCCCACAAGAAAACAAGGGTGTAAGCCCAACGTGATAATGTCCGCTTTGAACTAAGTTAAAATGTCCGCTTTCTATTTTGAAAGTGAGAGGCATGGTCAAAGAGGTATTAGCAATGAGTCATCAAGAATTAGATCGACTTGAAGTTTTGAAATTAATTGCAAGTAAACGAATCAATCAAATTCAAGGAGCCAAGCAATTAGATTTATCCACACGTCAACTGCGAAGAATTCAATTAAATTATCGCAAGGATGGGGCGAAGGGGATAATTTCAAAAAACAGAGGTAAAGCCAGCAACAACAAATTCAACGATGAATTTAAGCTAGAAATAGTAACCCTGATAAAAGAAAACTATCATGATTTTGGGCCAACATTTGCTCATGAAAAGCTGGTCGAGAACCACAATAAAAACTTTCAGTCCAAAGCACTCGGCAA
>JAESTH010000175.1 GCA_016763695.1 Alcanivoracaceae bacterium | reverse complement strand
GTACCCCCCGCAATTGCCTGAATTAAAGCACGTCCAAGGGTAACACTGGTTTGAATTTTGCCTACGCCTTTCATAATACCAGCAGTCACAAAGCCATGTCCAAACTTACCTCCATCTACTTCTGCACTAACGCCTCCTACAGCGGCATGAGCAAATGACCGAGCATAGTTGAACCCTCCGTTTTTAGATGCTCCTATCCAACCATCACCTCCCGAACCATGAGCTATACCATAAGTTAATGCTGCCTGAATACCTCCTTTTACCGCACCTTTTAAATTACCAGTAGCAATAGCGCCCGATAACATTCCTTGAAGAAATATTACACCAAACCCTTGCGCTCCTGGTATAAACATAACTGCAATAGCTAAAGGTGCCCGCCACCAGCCTTTCCTTAACCTTGAGTATCCGGTAGGGTCAGTATGACTCAAGGGATTGTTCATCACATAGCTATAACGATTGAGGCTTTGAGTATTGTACGGGTCTTGTATAATCGGGTCTGCTTGTAGGAATCTACCTATGGTTGGGTCATAGATTCTACCATTCATATGAATTATGCCAACCTGATCAAAGTGCTCATGGCCTGTGAAACCACGGTTGGTGCTGTCATCTATGCTTGCTCCCAGTTGAGTCCATACAGTATTAATTGGAATTATTGAATAGTTATGTCCAGGTTCTCCATCCAGTACTGGTGGCACTCGCCTTTGTCCCCAGGCATTAAAACTCATGTTATCACTTGCATTGCCAAAGCGGTCTACAATGGTATGGGTAGAGCCTATATGGTCTTTTAACAAAAACCTAAAATCCCAGCTATTACGCGAGTCACTGTCTTCATCTATATTGATAACCAAATTACCAATATAACGTTTGGCCCTGGTTGTGCCATTTTCATAAATATATTCGACAGAACCAAGATAGTGAGTTATTCTGCTGCTGCCTTTTATATCTTTACGGATATATCTGCTACGTGATGCTCCATAGGCTATTTCTGCCTGCCAGCCATTTGCAACAATTGTATGTGGCTTATCAAATGATGTATAAGCAAAGGTAGCTGGGTCTGTGCCTATGCGACTGGTGACGTTACCTACGGTATCATAATAATATGTATTATCTACTGTAGATGTTACTGCATGAGGCCCGGCATTTCCTGTTTGGGCATAATTAAGAACCAGTCCGTCTTTTTGTGTTAGGTTTCCTGAGCTATCATAAAAGTATCGTGCCTCTGGTGTTGCTATATAATCCAGGTATTCATTTTTGAGTCTGTTTAAATCATCATAATCAAAAGTCTCGGTGATGTTATCGTTATTGGTATTATTTCTAACAGTAAAGTCTGTCCTTCTTATAAGATTACCTATTTCATCAAAGCCATAGCTTAAATCCTGAACAGTAATGCCTCCTGTATTGGTTATTATATTTTTCAAAAAGCCTGTTTGTGGCTCATGGCTTTTGTAGCTATAAAATGTATCATAGTATTTTTCGCTAATTACATTACCACGGGAATCAGTATTTAGCACTTCATGATAAACCTGTCCATTTATTCCATTGGCTGCATCTCTGGTTAAGTATTTGAAGCCATAAGTATTGTACTCGTTCATTACTCCATTACCAGTAGCATCAAAGCTTTGGAATACTCTACCATATTCATCATAAGTGATTTCTGTAGAGTAACTATGTGAGCCAGATTGTTCACCATCATAAATGGTATTGGTGGTAAGACTTGGCCGTTTGAGTGAGTCATATGTGAAATGTTTTATCTGAGCAATATTTGTTAAGCTATTTGGGATATAACCTTTTACAGAATATTCGCTTGCTAATAATCCATCATGAATCGAGTCATACTCCCATAGTGAAACTTCATCTGAGTTGCTTCGATAAAACATTCTGCCACGTATATCGTAGTATGCTTTTTCATTGCTATTAATATTGCTTTGTTCTCTCTTTTCACCCAGTGCGTTATATTTATAAGTCCAGTTACCCTTATCTGGATCATCCATGGTTTTCTTTCTGCCAAAGTCATCATATGTCATTGTGATAATGCTTAATGGACCGGATGTTTTATTTAAATTACCATTTGCATCGTATTCATAATAAACTGAAACATTCTTTGCATCTTTAGAGCTTGTAATTTTCCCACTAACATCAAAATATTGTGTAGTCGTTTGTCCACGAGGATTGGTGGTGGCTACATTGAGGTTTTGATAACTGGTTGTTGTTACTATTGCTTCATTTGTACATGATCTTGTTGGGTCACTCACATCTTCAATACAACGTGTTGGTGAGATTATTTTTACAACTCTATCCAAGTCATCATATTCGGTACTAGTGTAATATGCCTGAGTATTAGTAGCATTATTGCTTGCTAACCTTGTATATGGTTCTGATTGTTGTACTGTTCTTCCAAGTCTGTCATAACTTGTATCAACTGTAGTCCAGTTACCTATAAAGTCCTGAGCTTGGCTCCGAACTTCTCTGCCCATTACATCAAGGTATTTTTTACTTTTTGCTCCCACTATTGGCGTGTTTGTAACCATTATACTTGCATTTGATGGACAGTATTGAGGGCTACCAACAGAGGTACACCACGCTTTATTTGTAGTGCTTTTGGAACCAAGTGAAGTAGCTGTTACTAATGCTTCGCCAAATGAACTGTAGGCAGTAGCTGTTTTGTTGCCATGCATGTCTGTAACCATGCGTGGATTACCATATATGTCTCTGCCAGAAATAATTGTTGTGTTTCTTAGTATTGCTAGACCCTCATCAAGTTCTGTAAAATAGTCATCCCCTGCATGAATGCTTGTATTAAACGAGTTACTATAAGTTGTAAATGGACTCCATGTCTTTTCTACATATTCACCCCAGAGTGTATCGTAATCTATTTTGCTATATCTGTGGATATAACTAGCATCCTTAGGCCTGGCTTTAACAGGTGTTGTTATACAAGCAGCTTTGTCAGCAAAGTGATATGAACATTGATAGTTTGCTTTTTCCTGACCGTAGGTATCGTATTCGTGTACTGTCAGTAGTTTTTCATCATTTGTACCATGAATCAGTTCCTCTGTTAATTGGCCTGTTGCTGTTGCTGTATCATAAACAAAACTTGAGGTTCTTGATTTCTCTGTTAATACACCATTGACCTTGCGCTTGCTGGTGACTGTTGTTTGTTTTAATCTGGCAAGAATCCAGTTGCTTGTGTTATCTGTAAAATAGCTGTTGCTTGTCAATTTTTGTTCTACCAGGCTTGCTGTGCCACTGCTTGCTGAACCAGAATATGTCATTGAATCACTTGATAGCAAGTTTCCATAGGATGGATATGAACTATTGATATTATATACAAAATCATTAACTATGGTTTTTTGTGGTGTGGTTGCTATTGTTAGACCATTTCCGCTAGTTGCAGTATTGGCTGCATATTCTCTTTCTATACTATTTGATAGATAAGGAAAATAGGTTTTATGAACATTACCTACATCACCAACGGTTGTAGTATTGCTTAAGTAACTACTGATACTATCCGAAATTGTTCTAGAAATAGTACCATCATTATAATGAGCGATTGTAGTTTCTGGCATACCAATAAATGGAAAGTCCTGTTTATAAGATGTTTCTGTGGTTATATGGTGCCTTTCATCAAATGTTGAGACCAGAGCAAAGCCTAAAGAGCCTCTCCCCCCACCTTGGACTTTTAGTCCTGCATATTTATATTCCATCACTGTGGGAGCAAAGCCTGGTGAAGTTTTTGCAACTGATTGAACCAGATAACTGGGGACAAATATATCAAAGATGGGAGAGCCATTGCCCACAGCTGGAAGCTGAAAGCTACCTGTACTTTTAGTATAGACCACAGGGTCAGTGGCTACTTTGTATTCAATATCTATATGGGTTTGCTTGGTCTTTAATATATTGGTGATTTTTGTTATTTTATTTTTGGGTTTATTGACGCCCTTACCATATGAAAAAGATTGCTTTTTATTATTAACCCCTCTGTATAGTTGGAAATAATCAGAGTTTCCATCGCCAGTAAAGTCCAAAAATACATTGATATAATTGTTAGCTTGGGCATTGTTATCAGCATTCCATGCCAATATAGTGGTGTCTTCATGCACACTATAGGCTGTGTTGATATTATACTTTGATAGTTTATAGTTATAGTCATTTGCTGATCCTGTAGAAGAAGCATATAAGATATCTATATCGCCATCTAAATCATAATCCATAAATTGGGTTTTCTCACGCCTAGCTACTAATTTGCTATCACATAAATCATCACCAATTTGACACTGGTCTTCACCTAGGACTTGAGATAAATTGAAGGTGTTTTCATCACCGAACTCCCATAAATTGTTTTCATCAAATGTTCCAACATTCAGCCTGTATGCCCAAATGCCCCGCCAGTAATAATCATCTCCTCCAAGGTATGTTCCATAAACCATATCCGTTAATCCATCACCATTAATATCAATATAACGAAGTGTTCCGCTTTCAATTTGACGTTGCCCTCGGCTATCATTTAAATAGATAAAATCATAAATCCCTAAAGACTTAACCATACTTAGTTGGGCATTTACACCATTACTTTCTGGCACAAATTCTGCCATACCATAATAAAATGTTTCACAATCAATATCAGTTGGACTAGGAAGGCCGTTTTCAGTTTGAGACTGAGTTGTTGCGTCACATTCTCCTTGTCCTGTGCCTAAAACACTATAGCGAATTATTGCATCACTATATCCATCACCATTAAAATCTGCAACACCCAATTCTACATTTTGTAAAATACCATTTACATTGACATCCAGGTTTATATTTTCCACAAAATTATACGAGTATGTTAATCCATTACTACCTATATGACCTTTAAAAATTTTAAACTTATAAACGTTATTATCATTTACAGGTGTCACTAAATCAGGCAGGCCATCATTACTTAAATCTAAAATAAAAGATGCTCTGACAGCTGAATTAGAGTTCGTTTCAAAGGGTATTAAAGTATTGTTAATACCCACGGTGCTAATAGCAGATCCATTGGAATAGAGTATTTGCCAACTGCCATTGTATGGAGTGAGTAAATCTTCCTTACCATCTCCATTATAGTCATAGACAAACCAGCTACCACTGTCAAAATGAACCCGGTCATCAGCCAGGTCAAACGGTTTGATATTATAATTACAGATTCTATTCCAGTAACCACTACCTGTATCTGTACAACTGGCCCAAGCTACAGGACTGCTATCTGAAACATAATGCACAGCAAGTGAGTATTTGGCCTCCAGGCCTTCAAAAAGAGGATTGCCATCATCGTAATTTCTAACAAATAATAACTCCTTGATGCCATCACCATTGACATCTATTGGTTTAAAACCGCCTTTACCCAGCTCACTTAATGTAGCGATACTGGTAGATGTTTGGGTCACTGTAGCAAAACCAATTTGAGTATTGTTATTATCCCATTCAAACTCAACAGGCTGTAAACATGTTCCTGAATTTAAACATTGTTCAACTGAAGCCAAACGCAACATACCACTAGGGGCAGAACCTTGAATGTTTTCATAGTTTAACTTTAACCTTCTGACTTCTTGCATTGTAGTTGTTGCAGGAGTTTCCCTGATTAAAGTAGAAATATATTCCAGATTTCTGTAGGCTTTATATTCTGTACCTATATCATAATGGTGCTTGGCATCTGTTCTTGAATCTGAATATTCAAAATCAATTTGATAATGATGATCTCCATTAACCGGATTGGTCCACTTCACATGGGATAAATAGCTTTCACCTTCAAAAGTATCCCAAACGAAATAAATATTGTTGCCATTTTTGTCTTGTATTTTGTTTAATAACCAAGTATGTACAGTTACCCCGTCGTTTGAAATAATTTGTGGGCCTGTTCCTCCTGTGGTAAAGATCTTATTAGCTTTAAAACTTGCTCCATCAGAGCCATATATTCTGATTTCTCCGCTTTTAGTTTCCACTTTAAATCTACTTGGACCATTACCTGCTGTGTCTATGGTTGTAATTCGACTAAAACTGTCTATTTCTGTACGATAGCTACCATCTGCTTGATTAAATAAGCGCTGTCCATCCAGGCACAAAGCATCAGTGTTATTCATTTGTATTGCAGGATAAAAGTCCAGATCAGGATCATGCTCGGGTGATTTTAGACATCTTGTGATTGATGAAATGCCAGAAATATTCCAGCCAACACCAGCTATACCATTACCCGAACTGGAGTTATAACTCAGAGCTAATTGTGGACTCAGGCCTCCCCGACCTGCAGGTGCAAAAATTGGCAGACTATAGTTTGCAGCACCAGATTCATCAATATCAAATACTCCTGAGGTTGTACCAACTGTATCTGTTATTGCCCCCTGCTGAGAAACCGATGTTGCATAATCATTTGGAATGTCTATTGCAGCTGCTGGTGGGTCTAGTTGTTCTCCACATAATGCTGTTGTACAACTTACAATATCCAGTGTTTCAGACTCTGCTATTGTAATAACTTGTGAACTATTATCATAATTAGCTTTACCCAATTCAAATTGATAAATACCTTCTTCTAAAATTAAACATTGGTAGTTGAACTCATTATATGGATCAGTATCATTAAATGTTTCTCCACACAAATCAGCTAAAGGCAATAAATCTCCACCATCTTTTTTGTAATAGGCTTTTACATTTGGAAAATCATCTGTTGTAAACCAGTTAAAATGGATAATACATTCACCACCAGTATTTGCATCATTTGGGTTGCAGGTATTTCCTTCTACAACTTCTGTTCCATCAGTATTGGTCATAAAGTATTCTATACTATGGACATTAGCAGTTTTTGTAAATTCTTCATTGCTTAGATTGATAGAAGTTGCTCTATTCATCAAGTCATTTTCATTACTAAGACCTGAAATATTTATATTAAAATTAAACTGAAGATTGTTATATTTTGAGCCAATAATGCCAGTTGTTTGGTAATCAAGTTTTCTTTGTACATTGGCTACATTAACAACATTATTAGATACATTATAGTCAAGATCTGCATAGCCAAGAGGGTTGAAACCTTTGGTTACAGTATAAGAATTTCCATCTGCTGTTGTAGATGGAAACCAGCCAGGTAACGGCTCATCACATGGGTCTCCGCATGAGCTTGACACCACCCATAATGGTTGACCCTGATTATCATAAAACAGCGTGCCTGAAAATTCTAAATCTTTCTTTATCCACTCTAGGAAAGTAACTTTATTGTTTACATTACTGGGATAATTTTCCCAAGCTCCCGTGTAATGATCCAGATTATTATCATTACCAAATCTTGCAGGGTCATTGCCAACTATTCTAATAGAAAAATCTTCAATAGGAATACTAATATTACCATCATCATGTATTTCATAATCTGTGGGTACATCAAGTCCAACACTATCATAGTTTACTTGATTTTGTGTAAATAAATTACCGTCATAATCAACCTCTAGCCATACGGTTGCTTTAGAGTTATCATTGGGGTCTAGTTTTAATTCTATAGCCCCAATAGAATCTTCAACTATTGTAGAACCATCAATGTAGCTATACATTAAATAGCCCTTGTATTCATTATTTCCTATAGAGGATTGTTTTAAATCAGATGTAATCCAAACAGGCGACCACTCTCCTTCTATTTCTCTATAAGTAAACCAGTAAGCCTTTAAATCAAAAGGGCTCGCTAGTGTTTGAGTATCTGATAATCCTTTTATATGATTAACCCAGTAAAAGTGCCAGCCTGTTCCTGATTGGTATGGATTCCAAAACACCCCTGGGTCTAAGTTTGCTGGTCCTCCTACTGCATTTGCTGTATTGCCTGCACCTAGTGGATTTGGAATATTTGGAAGTGTTACCTGTCCTGATCCTGTTAAATCAATATTAGCAGGAGCACTACAGCCAATACCATTTTGGCAAGCATAAACATTCCAGTTATTATCATTCGAGTTAATGTCAATTTTTATTCCATCATGACAAAGTCCTCTGGTACTCCAATATTCATCATCATTAAAAAGATCAGGAACATTGGTCATATTATGCTCTTCATTAGCGATATAATGAGAAAACTCATATTTAGAGTAATTATAAACTGTAGTTCCATCAGCCATAGTCCTTTGATCTATACAAGCATCTACAGATATACCATTAGTATTTTGTTGATTCTGTTGAGTTACACTACTTTTCTTGATATAAAAATAATCTGGTTTTGTTGTCCCTGCATAACTCCACTTAATAACTTTTTTGTTTGAATCTCCATCCTGCTCGTACCACTGTAGCTCTGTTGGAGCGACTACTCCCAAACTTCTATTTACATTACATACAGAGCCTCCTTGTGTACTGCCTGCTTGTCTATAAATAGAACAGACGTCTCCATTTTTTCTATCTCTTTGACAAGCTGCAACTATAAATGAATAAGCCCCATTTACCAGTCTTCTTAAACTAATTCCTGCTGCTCCTGAACTATTTTTTTCTAGATAATATGTAATTTCAGTTTCTCTGCCTTCAGGACCATAAGGAGAAAAAACGGGTTGAGTTTCTCTCACTTTAAAATAATCTACTAACTCTTCGTTAACACCATGATAAGAGACTCCTAAATTTATATCCCCATTACTATCACAACTAAAATGTGCTGACGGACTATCTAGGGAACTGCCATTAATAGGTCTTGTATCTACATAAACTGAATTGGCTAAACCACAAATTTCATCACCTGAAACACTGTCGTTGATACAGGTCTTTACATAAAATGTATCTTCTTCATATCTTGCATCAGGAAATTGATCGCTTCTCCAGTGTAAACTTTCTCCTGTTCCTTCACTATCAGAAAAAGCTATATGAGGTAAAACATCACTTGATAACCGTAATGATAGTTTAAAATATGCATTATTTTCAAGATTTGCATCTTGGTGTTCAACTGGATATTTAAATGTTATATGTTGCCAAGTACTATTGGTTGAAATAGCCCAGTGATTTTTAAGGTAAATGGCTCTAGCTGGTAAATTATTATAGCTTAAATCATCACTCCAGGAACCACACATTCCTGATGGAAACTCTGCTGAAATGAGGCATGCTCTGAGTTTAAACTTGGATGGGTTTATATTTTCCAGGTCATAATCTATAAATAAAGGCAAAGGAGTTGATTTACCAAGTTGTCTAATATTACCAAGTTGGTTGCCGTTTTCATCCATTGCCATTAATTGGTAGTCAGTAACCGTTGTTTGTTCATCTAACCAATTAAATCTGTATTTATTTCTATACGGGTCTTTATAGACAGATATATTTGTTTTATTTAACTGAGCGGGTCTACAGGTATTTGGTAATATCCTATAATCAAGTTCTCTAGTCATAGGACAAGCAAGAGAATTCTTTTCTAGAGAAATATTTTCTCTAGTTTCTACTTTGGTATATACGGATATACCTTTCATATCTAAAAAGGGCAGTGTTTCTATCAATGATTTTCTGTTATACCAAGTATCGCAATCCATAATGTCAGAACCTTGAATAATTACTGATCTAGGAATTAAATTAGGATAGTCATTTGCACTATCAACTAAACCTTGTTTAATAACATTAATTTGTGATAATTCGTGATTATTTATTAAACTCAAGTATTGAATTGGGCGAGATCCCTTTAATTCCTTTAAATTGGTATTATTAAAAGCTAATCCACAGAAACCTGAAAAACTATCAATTGAAACACCTCCATTCGCAGTACTATTTCCTAGTGGACCGGTACTATCACTGAGTTGAGTTGTGTCAGAAACAGATATATAGCGCAGTCCTATTATTTCCGCACAATCTTCAATTGTAGTTATCGAATCTCCAGATATTGCTAATGAATCAACTTCTTTACTGTTGTTTGCAATAATTTGACACAAAGTTGGTGTGTTCACACCTTTCACATCTAACACAATAAGACTTATCGGCAACATATCAAACCCTGTTGATATTTGATTATTACTCAGATCCAAATAATCAAGATTTTTATGATCCTTTAAATTTGGGATAGCTGTCAATCCCATGCTACCCAGATATAAGTCTTTTAGCTCTATTATTTCACTTAAGTAAGTAAGGTTGATATTGGTATTTCCTTCCATTGACAATAAGCTTAAATAGGGTAAGTTAGCCAAAGGTGAAATATCGGTGACTGCGGGGTTGTTGTCGATGATCAGAGACTGGAGGTTGGTAAAATCCTCGATCTGTAAAATATCAGAGTTTTGCAGACCGCTGTTTCTACAATCTACCTTGGTGAATACATGCAGTGGATTAATGTCTGTATAACCAGCATTAACCAGGCAGGTCTTTAGGGCTCCACTTAAGTGTATGACTCTTAACATGCCTTTTTTTAATACATACAGGCTCTGGTCTGTCCAGCCACTGACGCTGTATTCTACTGATTTTTGTGATGATGTTTTGTTGTTACTGCTCTTTGAGGTATCAATATAGGCAGCCTGTACCTGTACGGCGTAACTGCCTTCTTCGGCATCTTTAAATTT
>JAESTH010000174.1 GCA_016763695.1 Alcanivoracaceae bacterium | reverse complement strand
GTTCGACAAAGAAAAACTCAAAAGCTCCGCCCCACCTGCCCTGATGTTGACCCACCGGTTGATCGGATACGCCTATTTAATTATATACCTCTATTTTATCGGATTTACATAATACAATATTCAGCAAATAATTACACTTGAACCTTGATTTATGAATATTTGGCTCAATATTATGTTTCATAGTTATAAATCCCTATCAGCCTAATCATGGATTGGCTATTTGATTTATAATTCGGATAATTTCACTGGTTTTAAGGACTCAGTGAAAAATAATAAAATTAAACTTGCCTATCTATGTTGTCATACCAGAAAATGGAAATAATGGCTATACGACACGCATTTGCAAACATATAATTGATAAGATTCTGCTATCACAATAACTGCCCATACTCTATGAGATGACAGTGTATCGACTCACACTACTCAGGAAAAATGGATTCAAAATAACACAGATGCTTATAGATATAGATGAAGGAGAGGTATGGAATATAAATCTCCTTATGAGGCTTTTGAAAAACTAACTGGTATAAACATGATTAAATTACAGGAATTGCACTTATGACTCAAATTAAGAATATCAACACGGGAAACCCATAACAAACATGATTACTGTCGATAGGGCAATCTGCACTGAGCTAAGAAAAGAAAAGTATGCATTAATATTGGCTGAAGAGTTTTCTATCTCATCTGAGTTGGCAGCCGATAGGCAGCATCTGTGGTCAGATTGGAACAACTTGAAGCTGGATAACTATTTGAAAGATGGTGGTCGCTTTCGACAGCGGCGCTTTGGCCTCTTTTATTTGCTACCCAGTTCAGGTGAACTGCTGCCCTTGAAATCGGTTCCATATATCCAATCACGCAAAGTCAATGCCTATGCTGGTGGAATTATGCGCAAGTTTGCGCCTTTATCAGATACGACACTGACCAATCAATTTTTACACAGTCTGATTAAATTCAATTTTCAGCAGTTTCCAGTGGATAGCAGCATGAAGTGCCTACCGTGGGAAATTGATGTTCATCAATTCCGGATTATGGCTTCTGAAAATGAACAAGGTCAGCCAACCCCAGAAGGCATTCACCATGATGGAGATGATTTTAATTGCATCCACTTGATTGGTCGCCAAAATGCTAAGGGCGGGGTAAATACAGTTTACGACAATGACCGTAACAAGTTGAAGAGCTGCACATTGCTTCAACCAATGGACTCAATTATAGTATGGGATCCACACGTGATGCATGGGGTCTCTCCCATCATGCCAGAGAACCCAAGTGAATCAGCTATACGCGATGTATTGGTAATTGGTTATAATTATCGCCCTGATCTTAAACGACCAGAATAGTTAACATATGATCAGTTATGCATGATTACAAAAATATGACATAAAGGAAATTGCTGGCAGATTTTGATGATAAAGTGTCAGTCAAAAAATATAATTGATGTGACTATTCAGCGAGTTTAAACTAATAGATGTAAGCTGTTGGTTTATAAGGCCTTGAAAGCATGGATGCTTTCGAGTACTTACATGGATGTATTCATGCATCCTTATAAATCTATGGCTTACAGCTACTTTTAAAAATACAAGTTAGCAATTTAATTGTATTATGAGCAAAAACTAACCATCCATTGCTCTAAAGCCAACCATGCATCACCACGAGTCTGCCCCTTGATAATACGATCAAGTTTAGCAATACTGACAATAAGCTGTTCTAATTTACGGGCTGATAGACGATTGAGCACCGACTGAATAGCTGATTGCTGGTTCTGCCAGACACCCTGTTTACGGTAATCTGTAGAACTGACTCTTTGGCCTTTTTCTTTAATATAAGCAAAGAAAAGCAGGGTTCTTATTTGTCGTTCTAATGCCCAGTGGATAATGACTATCGGTGTGTTATCCTGTTTTAAGGCACGTATCATTCTCAACACTCTATTGAGATTGTTTTCCAGCAAGGCATCTGTTAATCTAAATACGTCAAATCGGGCATTATCTGCCACTAAACTTGCCACATCTTTAGCTGTAATGACTTGATTGGCAAAACGCATTTTTAATTTTTCCAGCTCTTGGTCAGCAGCTAATAAGTTTCCTTCAAGCCGCATTGCCAATATAGTGATGGTATCTGCTTCAATATTTAAACCTATTTTTCGACACCTGTTACGTAACCAGGCACCAAGTTCATGCGGTTTAGGCATATATACTCGCATAAAGGAACCTGCGTTTTCTATAGCCTTCACCCATTTGGTCTTATCACTGGCCGCACTCCATTGCTCACATTGTATTAATAGGCAAATATCCACCGGTATACCTGCCACAAACTCAGTAATGGCCTTGGAACCTGCGGCACCAGGTTTACCTGTTGGTATGTATAGCTCGATTATTTTCTTTTCTGCAAACAAAGACATAGTCCCCATACTGGAAGATAATGTCTCCCATTTGAACTTTTTATCTACATGCAATATTTCCCGCTCAGTAAATCCCTCTGACTGTGCTTTTTGGCGAATGGCATCCGTGGCCTCTTGCATTTGCAAAGGCTCATCGCCAACAATTAAATAACAGGCTTGCAAGCCATTGTTTAATTGTGCTGCTAGCTGGTTTGCATAAATTTTCACTGATTCAATGGCTTTATTTATTTTTATTCAGTGACAACTGCCTAACAATAGCCCATGCCATGTCTTGTGCCAGTTGCTTTCTTAAGGTGATTTCTTCCTGCTGTCCACCACCAATTTGTTGTATATCAAATGAATAATCTTTTTCCAAATGTATACTTTTTGTCGATGTGTCTGCTACATTGTACTCAACATCGTATTCTAGTCTATATTCTTGCACCTGGTTGTTGGCGCCAATTGACTGCACAACTTTACGCAAACTATCCTTTGAGATATTAAGTTCAGTCACACCTTCCTCATGTTTATCTAACAGCTCCACCCCTGATGAAAGCATGGCGTTAACCAGGCTGCGCTTCAACAATGACTGTGCTGAAATATTTATCTTTATCTTTGGATAATTTTCTGCCAACGTATTGTTTGTCCTTAAATGGTAACCACATGCTGAAATCAGCAGTATAATCATGAGAACCATTAACCTTTTCATATATCTATTTACTATCATTTATATCACCACTATATTAACCAAACGACCAGGTACAACTATGACTTTTTTAACTTGCTTGCCGACAGAAAATCTTTTTACATTTTCATCATCCAATGCTAACTGTTGTACTTCATCTTTACTGGCATTCACTGAAACATCTATCTTTGCTCTTAACTTACCATTGACCTGAATCATCATCTGTATCATGTCTTTTACTAAAGCATTATCATCAACTGTTGGCCACTTTACATCGACTATCAAGCCCTTGTTGCCCAATTCTTGCCACAATTGCTGAGTGATGTGTGGAACAATCGGAGATAACATCAATACAATGGATTGCCAGCCTTCATTTAACACTGCCCTACCATTTTCACTGTTATCTTTAAATTTTAACAAGGTATTGGTTAATTCCATACACGCAGCAATGGCGGTATTAAATATTTTTCTCAAGCCAAAGTCATCCGAAACTTTTTTGATTGTTTCATTGGTCTTTAGCCTTATGGCTTTCTGCTCAGAAGTTAAATCTTCTTGAGTTATTTTGACTATCTTATTTTTATTGGCAGCAAAAGCAGTAATATTTTGCCAAATTCTATTCAGGTAGCGAAAGGAACCTTCCACCCCTTCATCTGACCACTCTAATGAATGCTCAGGCGGAGCTGCAAACATGGAAAACAATCTGACTGTATCTGCACCATATTTATCGATAAGTCCTTTCGGATCTACCGTATTACCTTTTGATTTTGACATTTTTGCCCCATCCTTCAGTACCATTCCTTGAGTCAGAAGATTGGTAAATGGCTCATCTGAGACAACATAGCCAAG
>JAESTH010000017.1 GCA_016763695.1 Alcanivoracaceae bacterium | reverse complement strand
TTGATAAACTATCAGCGTTAACGGGTAAAATATCATTAAACCATTTCAATTCTGTTAATGATTCGGATTTTAAAAAATGCCTACAACATAAAAAAGGAGCCATAATACTTGTGTCTCATTTGGGCAATTTTGAAATTTGTCGTGTAACATTAGGTCAAAATAGTGCTGCAAAATTTAATGTTTTTATGCACACAAAAAACTCTGGCAAAATCTCTAAGGTGATGAAATCTTTGAACAGTAAACACGACCTTTCAATTATTCAAGGTGACGAGCTGACATTGCCAACAGTGATGAAGCTAAAAGAAAAAGTAGATGCGGGAGAATTTGTTGTTATTGCAGGAGACAGAGTTCCTGTAAAAAATAGCAATGGAACATTGCAAGCTGAATTTTTAGGCAGTAAAGCCAGATTTCCAATTGGGCCTTTTGTTTTAGCAAAAGTATTGGAATGCCCAATAATAACACTGTATTGCCTAAAGAACAAAAAGAAGTACGATCTATTTTTTGATTTGATAATAGAAAAGATTACATTTACTCGAAAAAATCGCAATCAAGTTTTACAACAAGCAATAGAAAAATACGTAAGCAATCTGGAATTTTATGCCAAAAAAGCACCGCTACAATGGCACAACTTCCACCAATTTTGGACAAACAAGTCATGACAAAACAGAAACACATTGAATTTGGAAAACGACGATACTCTCTTGAACAAATGGCAAAAATATCAACACAGCAATGTGCACCAAAACTTCAAGCCGATAACGCATATGTGAATTTCATCAATAAAGGTTCGGAATTTTTACAAAATATGCTGGAAAAAGAAGGTGCTATTTATGGTGTCACCACAGGTTTTGGTGATTCTTGCGATGTAACTGTTCATGATACATTGGTTGAACAACTGTCTAAAAGCCTATACACTTTCCATGGCTGTGGTACGGGTCAATTTCTCTCTGTTGAAACTGCGCGTTGTGTACTCGCAGTAAGGTTGGCATCTTTATCAAAAGGTGTTTCTGGTGTCAGGTATAGTCTATTACAACAATTACACCTACTGCTTGAAAAAGATATTATTCCCCTTATTCCTGAAGAAGGTTCTGTTGGAGCCAGTGGCGATTTAACTCCTCTTTCTTATGTTGCTGCTGTATTATGTGGCGAAAGAAAAGTTTATTACAAAGGGCAAATATTAACAACGAGCGAGGTGTTTTCAAAAGAAAACATCAAACCTATAATATTAAAACCCAAAGAAGGTCTTGCTATTATGAATGGCACTGCGGTAATGACTGCCATGAGTGTTGTTGCCTATCAAAGAGCCGAATATCTCGCCCAACTTTGTGCCAGAATCACATCACTAGCAACCATTGCATTGGGCTCAAATATACACCACTTCGATGAATTCTTGTTTTCAGTTAAACCACATGTGGGTCAGGCCCAAATTGCTGCATGGATTCGATCTGATTTAGGTGATGAAAACAAACTTTTTGATTCTAAAAGATTACAGGAAAGATACTCGATTAGGTGTGCACCACATGTTATTGGCGTCTTGCAAGATATTTTGCCGTGGTACAAAGATACCATAGAAAATGAAATATGCAGTGCCAATGACAACCCTATTATTGACGCCGAAGCTGGAAAGATACACCATGGAGGTCATTTCTATGGTGGCCATATTGCCTTTGTCATGGATGCTATGAAAAATAATGTTGCCAACCTTTCAGATTTGCTAGATAGACAAATGGCATTAATGGTTGACACCAAATTTAATCACGGACTACCAAGAAATCTAACAGGTGCTCCCAAAGAGACAATTGCCATCAACCACGGTTTTAAAGCGGTACAGATTGCCTGCTCAGCATGGACTGCTGAAGCCTTAAAACTAACTATGCCAGCTTCAGTCTTTTCACGCTCAACCGAAAGCCACAATCAGGACAAAGTCAGTATGGGCACAATTGCGGCCAGAGACTGTTTGCGAATACTGACATTAACCGAACAAACAGCCGCCGCTGTTTTAATGGCATCTATTCAGGGGATCAACCTAAGAGTCAAACAAAATGAAATGTCATTAAATAATATGAATCCAAAACTACAAGAATTTGTCACAGAAGTATCAAAACATTTTGAATTTTTGGCACAAGACAGACAATTAGACACAGAAATAATATTAATGACTGAGCTCATAAGCAAACAAAATTGGAAATTATATGACTAGTATATCGGCACAATTAGTAATCGAAATTCCATTTTATGATGTCGACCCAATGGAAATTGTCTGGCATGGAAACTATGTTAAATATTTTGAAAAAGCCCGTTACCATTTGCTCAATAAAATAGATTATGATTACCAACAAATGCGTCAATCCGGTTATGCTTGGCCTGTGATAGACCTAAGAGTCAAATATATAAAAGCACTAGTTTTTGCACAAAAAATTATTGTTAAAGCAACTATTGTAGATATTGACTATGGATTGAAAATTGATTTTTTAATTACCGATGCAAAAGATGGAACAAAACTGTGCAAAGGTTACACCAAACAAGTAGCCGTAGACATGCATAAAAAAGAAATGTGTCTAGTGTCACCTTCAATCTTACAACAGAAAATAGATGATTATGAAAAACATTTATAGAGCATTATTCTTTTATTTGTTTCTATTAAATTCAGCTTATGCCGTTGATTTAACCTTAATCAATCAGTTGCATGAAAAATACCAAAATGTTAGTTATTATCAGGCTAACTTCATCCAAGAAAAACAAGTTAGCTATATTTCTAAACTATTAATAACCCAAGGCCGTTTAGAATTCGCTCTAAATAAAGGTTTGATTTGGGAAGTCAAAAAACCGTTGTGGGTTAAAACATTAATAACCGATAAAGGTGTTTTTAAATCAACCAAATACCAGCAAAAACAAAAAGTCAGAGACATCCAGATTAAATTGATTGCCGAAATATTGACCGAATTACTGACAGCCAACCTTGATAAAATAGAGAGTCATTTTAAAATTTCTTCAGTTGATCAAAGTGATGCTGATAATTGGAGAATCAACTTGAATCCAAAAAAAATGATCATGAAAAAAGCTTTAAAGCAAATATCATTAATAGGTATAAAAGCACATAACCACGATGTTGAAATTAACGGCATCAAGGAAATAATTATTACCGACAAGGC
>JAESTH010000173.1 GCA_016763695.1 Alcanivoracaceae bacterium | reverse complement strand
TGATTTCGTTAACAAAGTGTGTTTTCACATCTACTTTTTTGGCTATATCCCGTATCTGGATACGAGTACTGCTATCATTTTCCAGTACCAATACTGCTGGTTTACTTATCCCTTCAGCCTCCCAACGCTGTTTGTTATTGACCACAGCCTGACCGCCATTGCTGTCATTTTGCGGTTGCAAATCAATATGCTCTATTTCTGATGCCATAGCGGCTTCTGAAATAATTTTCTTTATTTCATCACTGTCCCAGGGCTTACTGATAAATCTAAATATTTCGCCTTTATTAATGGTTTGTATAATGGCTTTTTTATCCATATAACCTGTTAGCAACATGCGAATAGCCTGAGGCTGTACTTCTCTTACTTTCGACAACAGTTCGTCTCCACATATTTCTGGCATGCGTTGATCGCTAATAACCACATCCATTTTCTTTTTATCTAATAGGGTAAGCGCCTCTTTGCCACTATTGGCTAAATAAACGTCATAATCTCTTCGAAACATTGCTTTTAATGTTCGTAAAATCCGAACTTCATCATCAACAAACAATAAGCTCTTTTTATTTACACATGTATTCATAATATTTATCCGATGGGTAATACCACTGTTATGTTTGAACCATTATTTTCTTCAGACTCAACTTCTATTCTGCCTTTATGTTCTTCAATAATCTTAAAAGAAACAGACATGCCCAGTCCAGTACCAGAGCCAACCTCTTTGGTTGTATAAAACGGATCAAAAATTTTCTTTTTAGTTTCTTCATTCATTCCCATTCCATTATCCTTAAAGAGAATTTTGATGTTGTTCTCATCTTTAATTGTACTAATTATCAGGACACCACCACCTTTCATTGCCTGACATGCATTGGTGATTATATTGAGAAAAACCTGGTTTATTTTTGAAGGAGTACACTTAACCAGCGGTAAATCTTCAAACTCTTGTTGCACAGTAACACTATTGAGTTTAATGATGTTTTTTGAGATTTTCAAGGTACTTTCCAGCCCTAGATGAATATCAAATTCGGCCTGATGCTGTCTATCTAATCTAGAGAAATCTTTTAAACTGGCAACCAGTTGAGAAATATCTTTTAGACCTGTACCACTGTCTTTCAATAAATCCAGGGTTTCTTCCTGTCTTTCTTTTAGTTCTTCATTTCTGTATGTTCTGATCAGTTTTTTTAATTCGATAATCAGCTCATCTTTATTCAGTTTACTTCCTGAATTGATAACACTAAGAGAGTTGATAACGTCCTGTATATTCAACACATAGTCATTGATCATACTGACATTATTACTGATAAAGCCCAATGGGGTATTCATTTCATGTGCAACACCTGCGACCATTTGCCCCAATGATGCCATTTTCTCACTCTGTATAAGTTGATCCTGTGATTCCCGCAATTCATCATATAGGCCTCTGAAATTTTCAGCGCTAGAATTTATGCTCCAAAAAACTGTAACCAACAGAGCGGTTACAATAACGCCAAGAATGGCAATAAGTGAATACTCCAGAGACCACTGAAATTCATCCAGTGCCGTGCCTTTAATGACAACTTCCAGTTGTTTATCAGCCAGTATTATTGAATTTTTTCTATACTCATAAACTTCTTTGGATATATCATCGGCTTGTAATTTATTCAGAACATGATTTGCAGGTCTCTTTTCCAGCTCAACATTATTAATTTCGAATAGGTATTTGCTGTTTTCCTGGTCTTCAAAAAGTGTGGAAATTGTTTGCTGAATATCAACTGATGCCACTAAGTAACCGATCAGCTCTCCACTTATCTTGTCATTTTTTTCATAAATAGCACGAATAACCCAATAGTAATGCTTATCGTTTAATTGAACATTTAAAGTCGTTGGAAGACCTGAATCTTTAGCAACAGCTAAACGTCCCGTCCATTGTAAATTTGAACTGAGATCTATACCGTATGGAATGGTGTCCTTTGAAAAATTTTCGATTAAATCAATGGGAAATGATTGATCAAAAACCAATGCCTCTTCATATAAACCATCAGCCCTATACTGGGCAATTTTTTTGGGGTTTCCAAGGGGATCTATAGATGCCAGATATTCATCAAGCATGGTTGGTGTAATCTTGGGAGCATACATGAGAATTTGCGAAGTAATGTTTTGATCAAGGTAGTTGATCGAAACTTCAGAAAAACTATCATTCAATCTCTCAGACACAGCACCTATATAATCTGCTAAGTAGTTAAATGAGTTAATATCTGTACTGATTCGGGAGGATATTTCTGAAGCCAGCTCCGTGGCTCTAATACGAGCTTCAGTGTTTCTTTCACTGTCATTCTCATATAAAACGAATAGCAAATATGTCGTGGTAGTGAGACCCACTGCCACCATGGTCAATAGTATTATCCATCGTTTAATATTTTTGAACATAAAATATTTTCGTTATGCTTAAGTATGAATTCATGACTCAGAGCACAACTATCTCCTCTTTCTAATGGGTTTTATTATTATTATTTTTGCTTTATTATTATTGTATTATAATTTTTTTATTGCAGATATCATTTTAAAAAACAAACCATATCTAGATTGCCAACACTGTAGCACAATAACGAAATATTAACAATGACTCTTTGCACTTGCATGTACATCCAGGTACATCCAAGCATAAAGCTTAAAAATATACCATCTATATGCAAAAAAGGTAAGGAGGTGTGAAATAATAAAAATTAAGAAAAGAATCTTATTTAATTTTGTGAATTTGGCTTTTATTGTCATCATAACGTTTGATTCCATTAAAAATGCTTATAACAACCAAATTCACAAGTTTCGAGTATTTTTACAACATGCTAATACTATTTTGTAGTCTTGCCTCTACATAAGATAACTGTTGTTTGTTATCGCCATTTATTGCTACCGCACCAGTTTCCATTGCCACAATGGATCCTCGGTATTTTTCCAGCTCAAAATCAATTCTCTCATTTAAATTTGCCTTAGGCATATATAACAATGTAACTGGGCCATGATCAGTCATCAGCACCATTCTTGCCCCTGTTCCACCTGGTGTTGGGCAGGTCTTCATAAAATGGATTTGGCCAAAGTCCCCATCTATTTTGGTGTTTAGTGAAGCAAAAAGCTCATCAATTTGATGTTGAGGTAGTGCTTCATCAGACATGTATATCTCTGGTTCCATCATCAGTGCCTCAATAACAAATTTTTCAATTGGCCCTGGTTGTTTAATATACCAGGTTGAAGACATGATGACGAAGGTAAGAAAAATAGTGGCCGCTATGGCATATCTTCTAATTAAATGGGCATTGGTGTTTTGCGTTGCCTGCCTTAACACAATTGAATCTTTTAATGTATCAGGTGTTTTAATTTCAAAAGCTCTTTTGAGTGTTTTTTCAAAATTCATGGCATCTGCATAGGCCTGTGCACAACGCAAATCCTCTTTACGTAAACGATGAAATTCCTCATCTTTGGTAAAAGAATCTCTTAACAATTGTTGTCTAAATTCGAAATAGTTCATAATGCTTTACCTATTTTGCTTTCTCTAGTTAAAGCGGCTTGTAGTTTTGTTCGTGCTCTGAATAATTGGGTCATGACGGCGCTCTTTGTTATATTTAGTTGTTGGGCAATCTCTTCGCAGCTGAATCCTCCAACAACTTGTAACATTAGTGGTTCTGAATACTTTTTATCAAGCTTTAAAATGGCGTCCCTAACGATATCAATTTCTAACTTATCATCTGGTCCCATGGGCTTGGTATCCTCAATATCAAAATCAAGGTCATCCAAACTACTGATAGGCGGCACTTTACGTTCGAACAATCGAGCAAACTCTCTTCTTAAAATCATGAATATCCAGCTTTTCGCAGCTTTTTCATTTTTTAAAGAGTCCAGTGCCCTCCATGCTCGGAGGTAAGTTTCCTGTACCAGGTCTTTTGCCAATGCGTCATTTTTACATAACCAAAAGGCAAATCTATATAAGTCATCGCTGAGATGGCCGATTAATGCATCAAATTTTCGTTCTTTCTGTTTCATATTTTATAAGACCAGTGATATTAAAATATATTTCAATCCAAAAAATAAATTTGTGATAAATATAGTTTCCCATCGTTGGCAATGGCTTGTATACGAAATTGTTTATTCACAATTTGGGATGTGCTAATGAAAATCTCAAAGCCATTAAAAGGCAACTGAGGATCTTTTATTTCTGGAAATTGTTGTGCTATACCTGTATTCTCAATTTGATGGGAAATGATATGCTCTAATTTTTCTTTGCTTATCAATGCCAAGGATTTTATACCTATATCGTGTAAGACAACCCAGCCAGAAATTTTGTACCCTCCTTCCTGTTTAATATGGTCAATATAAAATAATGGCGGAATATTACAAATAGCAGTATGCCCTTCCCCTCTTTGGTTGATGATAAAGACATGAAACTGTTTTTTAGAATTGCTTATGTTTATTGTTTGCAGATATTTTAGACTATTAAAATAATGGCAAAGTTGCTGATAGTAAGCACCCTTTTCCTGTA
This sequence comes from Alcanivoracaceae bacterium, assembly GCA_016763695.1. GTDB lineage: Bacteria > Pseudomonadota > Gammaproteobacteria > Xanthomonadales > Marinicellaceae > NORP309. The sequence continues at coordinate 5,852 of JAESTH010000173.1, read as the reverse complement.
ACTTCAAAGTGGAATCTTCAACTATTAATAAAGCCTGTTCTCTATAAGCTTGTGGCTTTTGTATTAACATATTCATTATTTTCAATTGTTGCTGCCGTCCATGTTTGGTATTTTTTTGGTGAGGAAGCACTTTGATTGAATCATGTTTATCTAACTCAAAAGCCAGTTCTGCCGCTGTCATGAAATAATCTGTAATAATGTTTTCAACATGATACTGTTGCTGGATTTTATTTACTTTTTGTGCCAATTCCCTCCAACCTGTTGAATTATCCAAAATCCTGGCTTGTATATTTGATATCTCCAGTTTATTTACACTGAGAAATACAAGAAATGATAAAGAGGCAATACTACCTGTAGAAATGGACCATAATAATAATTTCTTATTCTTGATCAGTATTGTACTGATCGCTAGTACTGGCACGTAAGATATGACCACCCAGTGTACCGTTGTCCTAAGACCGTCAGCGAACAAACTCAAAAATACATACAGCAGCCAATGTATGAAAGAGGTCAATAGCAGCCAATTAATTATCAGTTTATTGTTTTTATAGTTGTTAATATTTAAAATATTATTAAACCACAAATACAGCACCACAGGAGTAACGACGATAAATTGTGCAAATAGGAAGTTTAAGTTTTTCAATTGAAATTGCCAGGGATGCCGCTGCCCAAATTGAAAGTTAAATAATACAAATTCATGCTGGAAATTAAAAATCAATACTGGCAACAAACCAAGTAAAGCAATAGGTACTGATATGAAAAATAATGGCTTAATAATCTTTATCTGAGAACGAAATAGCAAAATAAAAACCAGACCCGCTATAAATAACCATATCCACATTCGCACATGCACATTAATACTACAGGCCAATAATAGACCGATAATAATCCAATATTTTTTCTGCTTTTCCGCACAAGCTTTGATAAAAAAATAGTGCAGCCAGATAACAAATACCAGCAACCATACATCAGGTAGCGCCATCACCGCAATCAGTGTAACAATTGGCACACTTAACAACAACATCAAGTTTGTAAAAACATCCCTACCAATACTTGATAAATGATTATTAATTAAAAATATTGCCCAAAATATACTTGAAAATCCGAGATAAGAAAATGCTCTTACCGCAAAATAGCTATTTCCCAATATCTCCGTACCCAATCTTGTCATCCATGCCGTCCAGCCTGGCAACTCAGAATACGACCAGGCAAGATGCTGGCCTTCTAACCAATAAAAAGCTTCATCACCAAATAACTGTAAATGAGTCAGCAACCACAACTGTAAAATAACAAAAATGCTGAAAAATACATATTTTAGCCAGACATATGAGCCATGAATTGTAACTTTTGTCACTAATTAGCACTGAGGAATTTTCAGATGTTTCCCTGCCCGAATTAAATAACGAGGTGCTTTTAAATGATTCAGCCTGGCTATTTCTTTTCTACTGGTACAGCGAAACTTTCTAGCGATTTTGTTTAAAGAATCTCCCTGCTTAACTCGATAGCTAAACAATCCAGCTGATTTAAAATCAGCATCATGTAGTGACTGTGCCAATTTCATCAATCGTTGATCCTGACAATTCATGGTGAATGTATCAACAAGGGTTTTGGGAATTCTTAAATCTGTGTTTTCATCAATTGTTTTATCTGCTTTGATACCAGAATTAATATTTCTTAATATTCTAAACCACCCATCTGATCTCTGCTCTTGACCTAAACACACGGCCAATTCACTTAATGAGGTCTTTGTTGGCAAATTAACGACTATTATTTCTGAATCAACGGGTTCTAAAATAACGTTAAAGCGTTCAGGATCTTGAAAAATCAACATGGCCGCTAACACCACTGGTATGTAATGCCTGGTTTCTCTGGGCAATTCATAGTAAAAATTTTTATCCCAGAGAGATTTGTTTTTATACCTTCTGTTAAGCCGTGCAAATCTGTTTTCTCCAGAGTTATAAGCCGCCAAAATTTTTGCTTTATCTCCATCGTAGAGCTGCCATTGCTCATCAAGATACTTAGCAGCCGCTAGAGCAGATTTCTCAGGGTTAAAACGTAAATCATAAGCACCCTGCTTACCACTCAAACCGAGTCGTCTTGCGGTTGCGGGCATGATTTGAAAAAGCCCACCAGCCCCTGCTCTTGACCTGGAATGCACTTTACCACCACTTTCCTGCGCCATTATTGCCAGTATCAATGACTCATCAATTTTATATTTCTCAAAACCTGCCAGCATATCATCTTTTAAAAATTGATAATATTGCCAGGTATTTATCAGCTGTGGTCTTTTCCACGTCAACCACTCATTAAGCGCTCCTTTGATCAGTTCGTTATTCATATAGTTACTAGATAAATGCACCTTAATTAATAATTCTTCATTTTCAATTGTGACAATTTTTGGCAACAGCACATTATCCTGATCATCGGTTTCAACTTGCTCAGAGTCAGATATAAAATTCTTTTCGATCAACCAGCTATTTAATTGATTATCCAGTTCATTTTTGCAATCATTGCTCGCATAGCATTGATTAAGTGAATTAACTAAGTCAATGGCTTTCATTTGTTTGTCTTGTAATTCAATGTTATCTACATGATGATTATTGTCAATTATTTTGTGACCTGGATTTTGGCATGCAAAGAGCAATGAGATAGAGATTGTTGTTAATATGATTTTTTTCATGTTAGCTTTGTAGTTTGGTTACTATTGTGTATTATACTTATAAACAATGTGTCCTGTATTAGGTAATTATGTATGAGTGTTTTTACTTCAATAAAAAAGTTGATGAGATTATCTGTTATCTCTAAAGAATTAACAAGTCAAGAATCAGAACAATTACAATTAGCAATATCAACTTTGATGATAGAGATGATTCGTGCTGACTTTATTGAGTTGCAAAAAGAAAAAAAAATAATGCATGAGGTCATTACTGCCAGTATGGATTTATCAGATGATGAAGCTGATTTGTTAATTGAAAATGCCGAGATTAACAGTGACTTTACCATTTCCTTACAAGCACATACAGCGGTGATCAATAATTTTTTATCTGTTCAAGAAAAACAGACTTTGATAAAAAACCTCTGGGTTTTGGCAAATATTGACAATGAATTACATAAACTTGAATTCAACATGTTAAACGAAGTTGCAACACATTTAGGCTTTAGCAAAACACAATTGAAGCAGATATGTCATCTCTGAAAGTTTATGAAAAACATCTCAGATAGTTGCTACCTAAATATAAATACAAATATAAATAACTAGGTGAAAATATGGATTTAACCCATTTTCTAAAAATAATGAAAGAAAAAAATGGATCAGATATGTTTCTCAGTACTGGCGCACCAATAAACATTAAGGTAGAAGGCACCCTGCAACCACTAGGAAAAACCCCCTTACCCAATGGTTTGGTTAAGAAAATAGCCTACTCTATCATGGGTGAAGGTCAAGTTCCTGAGTTTGAAAGAGAAAATGAAATGAATCTGGCCATCTCATTACCTAGTGTTGGTCGTTTTCGGGTCAACGTTTTCAAACAGAGAAGCGAAGTTGGCATGGTTATTCGTACCATAGAAACCGAAATACCCAGTGCCAAAGATTTAAAAATTCCTGAACTATTAAATGAGTTAATCCTTGAAAAACGCGGCTTGATTCTGGTTGCTGGTGGCACAGGGTCTGGAAAATCCACTACCATGGCATCAATGATTAATTATCGTAATGAAAAAGTAACAGGGCATATTTTAACAATTGAGGATCCGATAGAATTTATGCACAAGCATAAAAAATCCATTGTTAATCAACGTGAAATTGGAACAGATACCCACGGTTATGCGCCAGCACTAAAAAGCGCATTAAGAGAAGCTCCTGATGTTATTCTTATTGGAGAAATAAGAGATAAAGACACCATGGAAGCAGCCATCTCATTTGCAGAAACTGGACACTTATGTCTTGCAACCATTCATGCCAATAACTCAGATCAGGCCATCGAAAGGGTGTTAAATTTTTTCCCTAGTGATTCACACAAAAATGTTTTATTAAATTTGGCCTTAAATGTAAAAGCCATTATATCCCAACGCTTAGTAAAGGACAAAAAGGGACTGAGATTACCATCAGTAGAAATACTGATAAACACACCAATGATTCGGGAAATGATTAGACGTGGCGAAGTGAACAAACTAAAAGAGGCCATGGAAACTTCTCTTGATGATGGCATGCAAACTTTTGATACCGACCTTTATAATTTATACAGAAATGGCACCATTGAATTGGAAGAAGCCTTACAAAATGCAGACTCACCTCAGGGGCTACAGGTAAAAATCAGTTTAAATCAAGGAAGCTCGGATGACGAGCTTGATCAAATGACTGAAATACAAAGCAGTGAGGATAGTTTCTTTTAAGCTTGTTGTAACTGTTAATATGATCCAACCATCATTTTCGCGAAGACAGTAATATCACTGATTATTACCACTAGAATCTTGATACTTTTGCCTATAGATTCCCGCCTCCACGGGAATAATGGAGAGAGTAGTTGTGATTTTTTATTAATGAAATAGCTTTTAGACAAATTGATCATTTCAAGGTATAATATTTTTCTTTGAAATGGTCAAACGATTAAGCTAATGGTTAAACAACTAAAATTAATTTTTATCGTACTCATGTTTTCTGGTCTTTTTGCTTGTGGAGAACAAAGTTCGTTAAGCGACCCCGTGAGCCAATCTGAAAAAAACAACAGCCGTTACCCTGGCAAAAAAGTTTATTATCACTCAATGGATGGAGCTCCAACAACACTGGATCCCGTAAGAGCGGCAATAGTCTATTCTAACTTTATCGTATTAAATGTTTTTGACACCCTCTATTCATACAAATATTTAACCAGACCCTATCAAATGAAACCAAATCTCGCCAGTGCTATGCCAGAGGTCAGTGAAGACGGATTAACCTATACAATTAAAATTAAACAGGGTGTACATTTTCAGGATGATAAAGCCTTTAGTAACGGCATAGGTCGTGAGCTTATTGCCAGTGATTTTATTTACTCAATTAAACGTCACTTTGACATTAAATTTAAATCTCAGGGCGCATGGTTGTTTGCAGGTCGAATTACTGGTTTAGATGAATGGAAGGTTAATGGTTCTGATTATGCCCAAAGCATTGAAGGACTCCGGGCGCTTGATGACTATACTATTCAAATAAAACTGATTGAGCCCTATCCACAACTGGTCTATACTCTGGCAATGGGTTTTTCTGCAATAGTCCCGCATGAAGCCGTGGAGTTTTATGGTAATGAATTTGGATCAAACCCTGTTGGTTCCGGCCCTTTTTCTATGCATTCATTCAACCAGGAAAAAGCAGTATTACTGACCAACCCAAAATTCAGAAAAGAGCCCCTGGATCTGGAGTTTGAAGGATATGATGAAAAAAAGCATGGATTTACTGGCATAAAGTCACTGGCTGGTAAAAGCCCTCCTTTTATTGACGTGATGGAAGTTCATTTTATCAAAGAAACCTCTTCACGCTGGAACTCCTTCACAAAAGGCAGTGAAATTCAATACACAACAGTACCAAAAGAGCAGCAAAATTCTGTTATTATGAGTAAGAAGCCACTCACTTTATATCCGCAAATCACCGATAACTATCACCATATGTTTCTGGTCGAAGCTGGTTTTGTGTATTCTGGCTTTGATATGAATCATCCTTCTTTCGGCAATAATGGTGACCCTGAACATGACAAGAAAAATAAAGCTTTACGTTGTGCCATCCGTAAAGCTTATAATTGGGATCAAAGAAACAGGGCTTTTTACTTTGGCCTTGGCACCGTGTTTCCTGGGGTGATAACACCATCAGTTATGGAGTATGATCC
>JAESTH010000172.1 GCA_016763695.1 Alcanivoracaceae bacterium | reverse complement strand
TTTTCATAAACATCATACGTCTCATTGAAGTAGTGTTTAATTTCCTGCCGTTTTTGCTCTGGGTCACCAGAGTTGATAATTGGAGTGTGTGATATTTTCATAAATCAGTCTTGTTGCAATATTTTATGACCATTATACATAAAAAATATTTCAGATGAAGTTGCTTTTCTGTCAAAAGTAATTGAATTCATTTATTTGATAAAGTTAGTAAAGATTTTTTTATCTTTCAATCTATAAACATCAAAATCTCTATCAATGGCAGCAATGCATTCAATAATTTAGCTTATCACCTAAATAGACCAAACTTGCATCGGCAAATTCCATTGGTAAATCTGAATTTTTTAGCATGATTTTTTTAATTGCTAACAAGTTCTCATTGTCTATAGTCTCAATATCCCCAGTACCAGGCATTTCGATTTCCCCCTTTATTAGATATCTTCATACCCTTCATAGTGATTTATCAATTTTTACTTTAGCAATGACCTTGACAATGATAAAATCTCTGGCTTTGTACAATTCTGGAAATCAACTTGCAAAACAATAGCGAAATTCAACAAATACTTGAACATCAGCCACATCAAATTATATCACAAGATGGTAAAAATTTCGTGATACTAGGTACGGCTCACGTCTCACAAACCAGCGTCGACACGGTGAATGAACTGTTAGATACAAATGCCTTTGATACCGTTGCTATTGAGCTTGACGACATGCGTTTTGAAGCCATGACAAATCCAGATAAATATAAAAATATGGATTTACTTAAAATCATCAAAAACAAACAAACCAGTATGATTGCCGTAAACCTGGCACTCAGCGCCTATCAAAATCGTTTAGCGCAGCAATTGGGAGTAGAGCCAGGTGCAGAAATGAAAGCAGCTATTACCCAGGCCAATGACAAAGGTCTGACATTATGGAAAATTGACAGGAATATTCGTACCACAATGAAACGAGCATGGCGTTCAATGAAATTTTTAGATAAATTTGAACTAATGTTTAGCTTTGGTGGCTTCTTTGACAAAGAAGAAATAACCGCAGAAGAAATCGAAAAACTAAAAACTGGTGATGTATTAGAAAGCACTTTTTCAGATTTCGCTGATGAGTCTCAACCCTTATACAATAGCCTCATCCATGAACGTGATGATTATATGGCCGCCCGATTATTACAGGAAACCCAAGATACGTCATCTAAAAACATTCTTGTGGTTATTGGTGCGGGTCACTTAAAGGGAATGTGCACAGCAATAGAGAATAAAATTGAAGCAAACTCTACCATTGAAAAATTAGACATTATTCCGCCTGGAGCTAAATGGGTAAAATATATCCCATGGATAATAACAGCCGTTATTATTGCTGGCTTTGTGATTGGATTTAGTAGAAGCCCTGAACTGGGTTTTGAATTAATCAAAACATGGGTATTATATAATGGTATATTGGCAGCCATTGGTGCCGCCTTAGCCAGAGCACATATTGTGACAATCATCACTGCATTTCTGGCAGCACCATTAACTTCATTAAACCCAGCTGTTGCTGCTGGGATGGTTGCAGCTCTGGTGGAAACCTACTTTCGCAAACCTAAAGTTTCTGATTTCGAAAACTTACAGGTTGACGCAACCGAATTAAAAGGCTGGTGGAAAAATCCAGTGACCAGAATTTTATTGGTATTTATTTTAACCAATTTAGGCTCAGGTATTGGCACTTGGGTCTCTGGTTTTAAAATAGCCTCTGCTTTAGTCTAACCGTTAATAAAATAACATGAAATTACCCACTTTAAAAATTGGTTCATACACCATGCCAAATCCCATTGCATTAGCTCCGATGTCAGGCGTCACCGATCGACCATTTCGTCAATTATGCAGAAAACTGGGAGCTGGTTATTTGGTATCAGAGATGTTAGCCTGTGATTTATCATTGTTAAAATCAGCCAAAAGCCGTTTCAGATTAAATCATGATGGCGAACCAGGACCGATTGTCACTCAAATAGCAGGGTCAGACCCTGAAAAACTAGCCATTGCTGCACAGTTCAACGTTCAAAATGGCTCACAGATTATTGATATCAATATGGGCTGCCCTGCCAAGAAAGTCTATAAAAAATCTTGTGGATCAGCTCTGCTCGCACACCCAGCTTTAGTCAAAGATATTTTACTGGCAACCGTATCAGCAGTGAATTGTCCAGTAACGCTGAAAATCAGACTTGGCATCGATGATAAAACCATCAACGCCTTAGAAATAGCACAAATAGCACAAGAATGTGGTGTTGCTGCCTTGTTTATTCATGGTCGAACCCGCATACAGAAGTACCAAGGTTTTGCTGACTACAAACAGATCACTTTAGTCAAACAAAACATTGACATACCAGTCATTGCCAACGGTGACATAGACTCACCGCAAAAAGCACAACAGGTTTTTGAAGAAACAGGTTGTGATGGCATAATGATTGGTCGAGCTGCCCAGGGAAACCCCTGGATTTTTCGCGAAGTACTACATTATTTACGCACGGGAGAACTTTTACCCCGCCCATCTACTGATGAGATTATTCAAACCATGTACAATCATGTTGAAAACCTGCATCAGTTCTATGGCGAATACAAAGGCATGATGATTGCAAGATCACATATTGGCTGGTTTTTAAAATCTGTTTATGCTAAAGACGCCAATCAAAAAACTATCACCCGCGAGCTGTACACAATCAGCAATGCGGAGGAACAATTATTGTTCATTACAAAAAACATTATGAGGAAAGCCGCATGAGTATAGTCAACTGGTTTAACAAACCAAAATGGAAAAACAAAGATGCCAGAGTAAGAGCCATAGCCGTCAACTCTGATACCACACCAGAATTAATAGCACAACTCACCAACATCAGTCAAAATGATGAATCTGAAAAGGTCAGATCAGCTGCTGTTAGACGAATTAAAGATTATTCACTCATTGCTAAAATCGCAGAAAACGATTCGCATAAAACAGTCAAATCGGCTGCTTATAAAATGCTACAAAACTGGTTCAATAAAAATAATGACGAGCAACAACTAGCCATTATCAAACAAATAACCGATATTAAAACCATAGAATTAGCTGCTGCAAATTCGGTCAACAAATCAATCAAAGAATACTGTATTGCAAAAATCACTAAACAGGGCTTACTAGGAGATTTATTAATCAATGAAAAAGACAAAGATTTACGTCAAATTATTGTAGAAAAAATTGATAAACCAGCCACACTTAAACGTATTGCTAAATTAATTAAGAATAAAGACAAAGCCATCTTCAAATGCATTCAGGCCAAACTGGAAAATGATGGCGATATGATTAAAATCGTCCAGAAAAAGGCACTGGATTTATGTGAACAAATGGAAAAGCTTATTCATAATGCCAGTACTTCTAGTAAAGAAGATGTAGAAAAAATCAATGTTAAATGGCAAGAGCTGAATAAAGACAATAATTTATCAGAATTTACCCAGCGCTATAATGGCGCACATAGAACGGCAAGTTTAACCTTTGATCCAGAGCAAAGAGATGAATTTTTAAATCAACAAAGACAGCAAAGAGTCAACAGTAAAATATCTGATTTAAAAAAGTCTCTTGCAGATTCTCAACATTCCAGCTGGGAAGAATTACAAACCCAAATCAGCAAATATTCGGGTTATGATATGGAACATGCTAATGCAGAACAGAAACATGACTTTGAAGAGCAACTAAAGTCACTTAAAGCATTAAGAGATACTCAATCGAAACAGCAGGATTTACCAGAGAAGCTATTGGCTGTCACTGACAAATTAGATGCCGCACTAAAACACAAATATATGCAACCAAATCAACTGGCTCAATTTCGTAAAATGTGGGAAACACATGCCAAGCAAGCAAGTAGCAATACCGCTTTCAACACCTTAAAAAACCGTTTTGATAAGGCCATGTTGATGCTAACTGAAAAAATTGTAAAATCAGCCGATTTGAGAGAAGAAGCGGCTAAAAATGCTGTCGCTGCTATTAGTAAAGTCAAAAGCTTAATAAAAGATGGACAACTGGCCAACGCTAAGATTGCCATTAACAAAATTGCTGAAAATAAAAAAATAGCCGGTTTTCACCAATTGATAAAAGACCATAAATTTGAATTTGATACCTTATGGAATGAACTTAAGGAACTAAGACAATGGCAAACATGGAGTAATGATAAAATTCGTGTTCGCCTCATTGATGAGCTAAAAGCTTTGCTAGGCACTGGCACACACCCCGATGTTCTATTGAAAAAAATGAAAGAAGCCAATGAGCAGTGGAAAAACATGGAAGATCACGAAAAACTGGCAGGAGATAAATACGGTGTGCGTAATATGGAGCTTTTTACTGAGTTTAGAGCTGTACAAAAAGCTTTATTCGAACCAGCACAACAGTTTTTTGAAAAACGTTCTGAAATCTGGGGCAAAGAGTTAGAACAGCTTGAAGTAGATATCCAGGCATTAGACGATGTAGATCTAATCGAAACAGCCGATCGTGATTTGTCTAGGATGGTTAGGTCTGCCATAAACCAGATAAGAAACCTGGATAAAATCCCACCAAAAATGCGTGGTAAATGCGCAGCTGCCATTCGTTCAGGTACAGCACGTATTGATAAACATTTGAAAGAATCATATGCCATTGCTGAACGCCGCAAACAAAAACTGATTGAACAAGCACAAGAGTTGGTTGAACTAGAAGACCTAGATACAGCTATTGAGGGAGCTAAAGCTCTGCAACAGGAATGGAAAAATGCTGGGATTGTACAACAGGTACAGGAGAGAAAATTATGGAAAGCATTCCGCCAAGCCAATGATGCAGTTTTTAATCGCATAAAACTACAACGTGATCAAGTTAAACAGGAAAATAAAGAACTAATGGATCAAGCCAATGCGTTAATAACCGAGTGTAAAAGCATAATTACCACAGAACAATCTGCTCACATCATTCATAGCACCATAGAAAAGTTTAAAGATGACTGGAATGCCCTGAAAATAGAAAATAGAGGATTATTAATTAAGGTCGACAAATTGATTACTAGCTGCGAACAAAAATTAAAATCATTGGAAAACTCTGAAAGCATAGATCTATTTAAAAATGCCCAGAAATTTGCCACTATTTGCCAGGATCTAGAGCTAAATAAAATTGACGCCGACAAAGCTCAAGAAAAATGGGATAAGCTAAAACCTGTATCAGATAAAAAAATGGCTAACAAACTCTCCAAACGCCTTAAAAATGCAAATAATAGTAATAGCAACTTTATAGAAACTGCCAGTACCATTCTCATTGCAACAGAATATCTAACAGGTATTGCATCACCAGATGAATACAAAGAACAACGCTTAGCCTATCAGGTAGATGAACTATCCAAGCGCATGTCAGGCGAAACAATTATACCCGAAACTGAAAAAGCCCAGCAACTGTTAACTCAGTGGTTCACTCTTGGTGTTGATGAAAAATTCATCAAAACCAATGACAAACGCATCAAAAAAGTTATTAAAAATTTATTTGAAATATTAAAAGGATAATAATACCGTAACTGCTCACCTGCCCTACATATGAAGGTGGGATGAGTCGTTACATTTATTCTTTATATGTGACTAAGCTCACAACTTAACAGTAAGGTGTTCTGTTAGTATGTGTTGAGCGATTATCATCTGGATGGATATGAATTTAAGAATAATATTATTAATCACATTTCTGTTAAGCAACAATGACTCTCATGCGTTTTCATTTATAGTCTTTGGTGACCTCAACGGCGGCGGCTGTGCCAGAAATGATCGAGTCAATCGCATTGTTCAAAAAATGAACAATGAAGCCAATATAGATTTCTTTATTTCAACAGGCGATTTAATTGATGGTTTCCCTGAAAGCAATGGTAATATTACCAGTTGTTTTGCAACTGACCCTGCTACAATCAATGGCAGTACCTGCGCAAATGGTACCCCCAATGGCAACGTCAGAGAAATGCTTGCTCCCCTAATGAACCGCACACCTATTGTAGGGCTGGAATTCTCATTTTATCCCGTTATCGGAAATCATGATGACAATTGGGGCAGTGGCTGGTATCCCAGCCCATGTGGCGATGGTATTTGTGGCTTATTGCACAAGGATGGCGAGACAGATGATTCCATGATTGCCCGTTATATTAATGACCACACACCTGGTGATATCTGTTCACTTGATCCCGGAGTTTCTAACCATTCCAATTCCTTTTATTATGCCTTTGCCTATCAAAACTCCTATTTCATTGTATTGAGGCAGAACAATGATAATTTTGGCATGTTGTCCTGCAATAATCTACCTGCCACTCACCCTAACTGTGAGGCTTATTGTTCTGACCCTACTTTATTTGATGATCCAGCAAGAAATGATAAATGTTACGCCATTGACCAATTCGACTGGTTGAGAGCAAAACTGGATTTTGCCAACCAAAATAATTTTGATAATATTTTCATGTTTGCTCATGCGCCATTATTAACCAGTGGCGAAAATCATGGTGCCACCATTGGATCACCACAATTCAGAGAATTACTTGAAAGTAACCATGTTGATATCTATTTTAACGGTCATAATCATGCCTATGAACGCAGCAAAAAAGTACTGGCTAATAATGAAGATGAAAATGGCACAGCCTATATCACCGTAGGAGTAGCTGGTGCGCAGACTGACACAATCACCGGTGACTGGTTTACCGCCGCTGATTATAGAAACTGGACCAGTAATTATGCCGACCTGGAAAAAATGGCAACCTATACTATCATAACCATTAATGGTAAAAATATTAATGGCACAGTAAAATCATTAACTGCCAATAACCTACTAAATAGTGATATAGTTGATACATTTACATATGGCACTGGGCAAATAGAAGATGTAATTTTCAGCAATTCTTTTGAAACAGCTAACGTACCTTTTATTGCAGGTTGCCAAATTCTACCAGAAGATAACATATGGAATACAGCCATTGATACCTTCAGTATCCACCCAAATCACAACACCTATATAAATTCTATTGGTGCTAATACCTCACTGCACTCAGACTTTGGTACTCAATGGCAGGGAATTGATATCGGCATCCCTTACACATTAATTACTGAAAACCAGGCTAGCGTCCCAATAGAGCTTTTATACTGGGATGAAAGTGATATGAATCAGCAAAGCTGTAATACTGGCGGGCAAAACAACATCGCATGTTACCCTATTCCCGTTACTCCCAATATTGAAGGAGGTAGTGATAAACACATATTGATGTTACAGCAAAACACCTGCATGCTTTATGAAGTATTTAATGCTCAATTCGATGGCAATCAATGGAGTGGTGGATCTGGTGCTATTTGGGATTTATCACAAAATCAGCAAAGACCTTTAGACTGGACCTCTGCTGATGCATCTGGTCTGGCCATACTACCTGGGTTAATAAGATATGATGAGGTTTATGTCGAGCAGGAAATAAAGCACGCCATTCGCTTTACCTTGAGCGATATCCAGGCAGCCTACATTCAACCCGCTACCCATTCAGATGGTCAAGGCGGACATGATGCTAACAAACCACCCATGGGCTTAAGATTAAGACTTAAAGCCAGTATTGATATATCGACGTTTGATCCTGCCATACAGGTGATTCTGATTGCCATGAAAAAATATGGAATCTTATTAGCAGACACTGGCTCAGATATGTTTATTTCTGGAGAGCACCATGATTTGTGGGATGATGATACCCTCAGCCAATTAGCTAATATAAAGCTAAGAGACTTTGAAGTAGTTAATACGGGTGATATTACCCCCTATCCCCATGACTGGACACCATAATCCATCAATATTTATGTGATAATCATCATATTGTTGATTTAAAGTGAATGGCATGTAATATTTGCTGTAAAGATCATGTCATCAATATTATGAAAAATAAAAATACCAATTTCTTAAAACAAGTGAGAAATAATTCAGTGGCTTTAATCAGTTTATTTATAGCCATAAGCAGCCTTAGCTACAATACGTGGCGCAATGAAAAAACCGAAGCCAATCGCAATCAACGTCTAGCGGCCTTTGAGATTTTGGTGAAATTAAATGAGCTACAACAAGTGGCTTTCTACAATTTCTATGATAAAGACATTAACGGTAAAGGCAATCCAAGAACTGGTTGGACTTATGTTTTGACCATTCAGGATTTATCCAAAATTCTTTACCAGCCGATACCTGAGTCCTGCTCACGTTTACACAAAACATGGGAAGATAACTGGCAAAGCCTAGAGTCCGAACAAAAAAGTATAGATGCAATCTTACGAAGCATAGACACGGTGAGAAACGATGTTTTATTTTTGCTTAAAACATTGGATTAAAAGTATTTTGGGAAATAGTAACGTCTATTTATTCATATTTGCATCGTATTCTTTTTGCTCAACATCGCCTTTATTTTCCTGAGAATCTTCTACCTTAGGAAAATTTAAGGCGCCACTGGAGTACTCTTTACCAAAGGTAGCCGCCGTATAAAGTGTTTGTTCTAATGCTGAAGTAAATAATTTTTCACTCAGATCAGATAAAGGATGAATAAATATTGCCCAGACAATATCATTGGAAATGGCATATCTGGCATCGAGTGCCGTATGGTAATTAGCCTCCATGGCTTGGGATATATGATCTTTGGTTATATCTTTAACTTTGACAATCGGGCAAACTATTCTCATTCTATCCGCATTCACATCATAAATAATGGTCATGCTATAGCCCTGAATATTATAACTAATGGTATTGTTTCTCTGTTCAAATTCAATATTCAGAGACTTTAAAATATTCTTCATCTTATTAGCATTCATTTTCAACTCTTCTTCAACAATTCTCTTCAACAATTCTTTGTTTTTTTGATTATCAATATCGGTCGATGTGGTTGGAGATGCCACTGCCTGAAGACTTAATAATAAAAGCATTAAAATATATTTCATTTGTTTTCCTTTGTCATTACTAAAGTAAGTTAGACCCAAAATTATAGAATTACATTCATTTTATTTTAGGTTCACGATTCAGCATATTTGAAAAAGCGCCTATAAACCATTGATTGATAAGAACGTGTGAACACCTCCTGAGTCACTTCTAATAAACATCTTATAGTTGATTTACATCAATTACTCAGGCTATGTTTTTACTTAAAATCTCTTTCAAATTAGACACCTGTTGTCTACTGTTGTTTAAACCCCATATATTTGGAGAAATAAAATGAAAACTTTGAGAAAGTCCTTATTAATTGCAGGATTATTAGCTGGCATGAATATCAATGCTGCGGATTCAGCTGCGGCACATAAGGCAGAGATGTTGAGCGGTGATTTATATGTTCAAGTCAAACTTGGAGAGAGTTTGTATAATGCCAATTGTGCTGCCTGTCATCAGACTACGGGTAAAGGCATGAGCGGAATCTTTCCACCTTTAGCTGATTCAGATTACCTGCTTAAGGATAAAACCAGAGCCATCAAGACTGTTATTGGTGGACTGGCAGGAGAAGTGATGGTTAATGGCAAAGTATATAATGCAGTTATGCCTAATTTTTCTTACCTCAACGATGCTGATGTTGCCAATATTGTGACCTATGTTATGAATAGCTGGGGCAACAAAGGTTTTCAAGTCAATGCTACTGAGGTTGCTGCCGTTAGATCTGATAAGGTCGCTGTTCCAACGGGCTCAAAAGTTGATCATCCAGGTCAAACAGAAACTGGTTATGAAGGTGCTCCTTCAGGGATCAACCCAGCCGATACTACCCAATTAATCACTTCTGATGGCCCTGCCATGACAGTGACAGAATCAGAACATGCAACCAAAATTTATTTCCAACGTTGCGCAGGTTGTCACGGAGTATTAAGAAAAGGTGCAACAGGCAAACCTTTAACCACAGATATAACACGTGAAAAAGGCACTGATTATCTTAAGACCATGATTACCTATGGTTCTCCTGCTGGTATGCCTAACTGGGGCACTTCTGGTGATTTAACTAAAAGCGAAATTGATACGCTTGCCCGTTTCTTACAGCATGAACCTCCAGTGCCTCCAGAATGGGGAATGAAGGAGATGAAAGAGTCTTGGACTGTTTATGTTAAACCAGAAGACAGACCAAGCAAAAAAACGCATAAGCGCAATATTGAAAACTTCTTTTCTGTTACATTACGTGATTCAGGAGAAGTGGCACTTATTGATGGTGACACCAAAGAAATTATAACCATTTTAAAAACTGGTTATGCGGTACATATCTCACGCATGTCAGCATCAGGTCGCTATGTTTATGTTATTGGCCGTGATGCCAAAATTGATATGATTGATTTATATATAGATCCTCCACAAATTGTTGCAACTATTAAAGTTGGTTTAGAGGCACGTTCTGTAGAAACATCCAAATATCATGGCTACGAAGATAAATATGCCATAGCAGGTTCATACTGGCCTCCACAATATACTATTATGGATGGCGATACTCTAGAGCCCTTAAATATTGTATCTACTCGTGGTATGACAGTTGACACCAATGAGTATCATCCTGAACCTCGTGTTGCGGCAATCATCGCATCACACGAGCATCCTGAATTTATTGTCAACATCAAAGAAACCGGTAAAGTACTGTTGGTGGACTACAGTGATATAGAGAACTTATCTGTAACTACTATTAAAGCTGCTAGATATTTACATGATGGTGGTTGGGACAGTACTCACAGATATTTCTTAACTGCTGCTAATAAATCTAACAAAATAGCTGTTATCGACTCTAAAGATCGTAAAATTGTGGCCTTAACCGATGTAACCAGTATCCCTCATCCAGGCCGTGGTGCCAACATAATAGATCCAGAATTTGGACCAGTATGGATCACCAGCGCATTAGGCAGTGATGAAATCACATTCCTTGGTACAGATCCCAAGAAACACCCAGAAAACGCATGGAAAGTAGTACGCGTACTTAAAGGCATGGGTGGTGGATCATTATTTGTAAAATCTCACCCTAAGTCCAAGCACTTATGGGTTGATGCACCATTAAATCCTGATAAAGCATTTTCTCAAGGCATTGCAGTATTTGATATCAACAACCTGGATGCAGGATTTAAAGTATTACCCATTGCTAAATGGGCAGATATTGGTGATGAAGGCGCTCAACGTGTAGTTCAGCCTGAATACAATAAAAAAGGTGATGAAGTCTGGTTTTCGGTATGGAATGGTAAAGATCAAACCTCCGCAATTGTAGTGGTTGATGATAAGACTTTAAAACTTAAAAAAGTGATCAGAGACAAAAGACTTATCACTCCAACAGGTAAGTTTAATGTAACAAATACACAAAAAGATATTTACTAAGCGTATATATCGAACCGACCCCCAGGAGCTTATGAAAATGAGCTCCTATTCGTGAAACGGGCTATTTAATAATAGCCCGTTTTTTATCCCTGATCCGATTAAGATTGCATAAACTAAATTTCTTCTAATTCTACCATTTCACGCAGTTTACCTACATCTATCAGAATAATATGATTATCTTCAATACCTATCAAACCTTTTCTTAATAGAGACTTTAGTGTTCTGGAAAATGTCTCGGGTTTAATCGATAATCGAGAAGCAATATCTCTTTTGGGAATTGTTAAATATAGGTCATATGCTGATTTTTCATCCTCCGCAACCTGACCTAAAAAATAGTCAATTATTCTAAAAGAAGCATTATGCAGCGTTTGCTTATCCAATTCCTGTAACATCCAGTGCAAACGCAGAGATAGATGGCCAAGCATATTGATACAAAGTGAATCAGATTGTTTAAGAAGGTTTAAATATTTCCTCGCATCAATACTGACAACAATACTACTTTTCATCGAAATAGCTGATACGGGATACTTGGGAGCACCTGCAAACAAAACCCCTTCTGCAAATGATTTACCAGCCTGAATCACTTCAATTATTTTTTCATCACCCTTGCGGGTAGAACGGCAAAGCTTGATGGCACCATCAATAACATAGTAAAAATGAGTGAGATCAGCCCCTTGCTGGAACAGCATTTGATCCGCGGCAAAACTCTTCAATCTGGAGCACATTAATAATTGATTAAATTCATTATCATTCATTGCTTTAAATAAATGATATTTTTGTAATTCTAACACCACGGGTGCATTTAGCATTTTATCTAACACTGCTCAACTCTATGATTTTTTGTATTTGAGTTGATATTATATAACCCTGGGGATATAAATATAATAGATAACATAAAAAAAGGGACTCATTTGAGCCCCTTTCCATTATCGTTTATGTTTTCTGGTCTTAAAAGTTACTTGTTACCATAAACCATATCTTACTTGTGTCAGTCGCATGTGTATCTGCATCGTAGAACGCTGCTTTTAGTAATAAAGAAACATGCTTATTAACTTTCTTGGCAATAGAAACATCAAATTCACTACCTAAGTCTCTACCGCGGTCCTGTGCAGAGAAATCATGATAAACAGCCTGCCATTTATGTCCCTTTACTGCACCTTTAACCCCAACAAACAGATCTTCCAAGCCATCTTGTGGAGTGCCTAAAAATTTATCAGTCCAGCCATTAAAGGCATGTAAAGTTGCCAATGGGGTTCTGAACATTGATCCAGCATTGTTTGCATCACCTTCTAACACTTCATAGCCTCCAAAAACGGTGGCTTTTGCCAGTTTATATCCTGCATCCAAACGCCAATAATTAGCCGAAAAATCCACAGCATTGTTATGAGCATCATTTTGCTTAGCAAATTCTATACCATAATTAAAAGCATCGACATTACCCGCAAATTTTACACCGAAAGTAGCCGTTGAGAATGCTGCAGCATCTTTATTGTTAATATCATAATAATAGGCAGTTAGTTTACCAATATCAGCAATTTTATTGGACCAGTTTATCAAAATAGTATCATTATCATGATCACCAGCATCAACATCTTCACCAAAAATACGATTTACATGATCAACATAAGCAACGAACAATTTCGAACCGCCTAACTTAAACGTTGCTGATACAGCATCATAAGTCTGCTCGTTCTGTCGCCAGCCAACACCACCAACAAATCTTTGATTATCTAGCAGTATTCTTTGACGGCCAACTTTAACCCCATTACCTTCTGAGAAATTGTAATTAAACCAAGCCTGATTTATCTCTGTTCCTTGAGGATCAGCAACCACAGGATAGTTTCCCTTACTTGGACTATTTCCAGCACCAGCATTAAAATCATCAACAAATACTTCTGTGACATTGTCTGCTTCTATAAAAAAGGTGAAACCTTTATATGTTTCAGTCTTATAATTTAACCTTGTTCTCACTGTTGATGCCTTGGCATTTTTATCAAAACCATCCTGATCAACAAACTCAAAGCGGTAACGAAATGATAAATTTGAATCACCATTACTAAACGCATCCATTAAACTATCAGCAGCATTTACCGAAGTAGTACCCTGTAATAAACCACAGATAGCCAGTGCCAATATATTTTTCTTTTTCATTTTACGACTCCTAAAATCGATTTTTTATTTGTTAAATTTTTGTTAAATATCTATGCTGTATATAATATATTTTCTAAAAAATAAATCCTTGATTTAAGTCAATTTACATTAGATTTTGGCGTTTTTTTTGGTTTTTAATTAAAGCAATAATCCCTTTAAAATCAGACACATTCATGACATATTTTGTCTGCTTAATTGTACAAAAAGGTGTTGATGGCATTACTGGCATTTAGTATGTTTTTTATGAATAATAATATTAGGTATATCGAAAAATAAATATATGAACCTTGCAATATTAAAAGAACAGATACCTGATTTGTCTTATGATGAATTAATTAATCACCTAAGACTTTCTAAAGTCAACTCCGATGAATATATTGGTTTAGTAATTCTTATGAAAAATGAACTAGAAGATCGAGAGCCGACAATAAATTACTCTTGCAAAAATTGCAAACATACAAAATTTGATGAACAGCAGTTACGCTCCGCAAGAGGTGGATTTACTGCCATATTCGATATTCAAACTGGGTTATATCAAAGCATAATTTGTCAGCGTTGCAAATAAGTTGAGTTGTATGAAGGAAAAGTAAGCAACTCTCAGCTTGTATTAGACATTTTATTTGGGTAAATATCTAATACCTTAATCTCGAGATACACAACTTGAATCAACTTCAGCAAGTTTAGCATTTTGCAAATGATCAACAAAGTTACAGGGTCTGTGACTAGCATCTAGTTGATCTACAAGAATTTTATCCCAGGCTGTTTTACAGGCATTTGGTGACCCTGGCATACAGACTATCAAAGTGCCGTTAGAAATACCTGCCAACGCCCTACTCTGTACAGTTGAAGTACCAATTTCTTGGTAGGAAATATAACGGAATAATTCACCAAAACCTGGTACTTTTTTAACCAATAATGGTTCAACAGCTTGTGGTGTATTATCACGCACAGTAAAACCTGTGCCTCCAGTAATAAGCACAACATTGACATCATCACGATAAATCCAATCAGAAACTACTGCGCGTATATGAAATATATCATCTTTGGTGATTTTTTTATCAGCTAAATTATGACCCGCTGCTAACAGCCTTTCTTTTAAGGCAAGACCTGAAGTATCATTTTCTTCAGTACGTGTATCGCTGAC
The DNA here is from genome assembly GCA_016763695.1 of Alcanivoracaceae bacterium. GTDB lineage: Bacteria > Pseudomonadota > Gammaproteobacteria > Xanthomonadales > Marinicellaceae > NORP309. The sequence continues at coordinate 1,470 of JAESTH010000172.1, read as the reverse complement.
TGTATGAACAGCTATATTTAAGGGTTGAAATGGTTTTTTTTGTTTGTGACTCATAATAATACTATTGAAAATTAAAAAATGATGAAATTATCCCATGGATTAATTATAATTTGTAAAGAGTTTATTTAACACTAATCTTATCAACAATTTCAAATATTTATTTATTTTTCCACTGTTTCAATAATTCTTTCTCACGCATTAATAGAGAAAGAGGATTATTCTCATATTTGCTTCTTATTTCATCATCTATAGAGTCTGAGTACCACCAATCATGTGTATCTAGAACCGTTTTTTTCAAATCCCTATAACTTAAACCAGCGTTAACGACTTTTTGGGTACTAATTCTGGCTGAGCCATAATAGTTAACATCAGGTAATAACCAAGGGACTATATAATACACCTTGTTTTGCATTAGAAACTCATAATCATCCACTTGTATAAAGGTTGATTTAACATCAAAAGCCTGACTGGCTTGTTGGATAAAATCATACATACCTTGTTGTTTCTTTGGCCCTACTGCATTGTAGGTACCTGAAGTTTTTTGTTCACATAACCTAATCGTCCATTCTGCCACATCTCTAACATCGATATATTGGACTAAATCCTCAGGTTTCCCAGGAATCAATATCTCACCACCTCTAGCTAACCTGATCGGCCAGTGAATAAATCGATGAGTCATGTCTGCAGGCCCTATCATATAGGTAGGTCTTACAATAATTGATCGCTCCTTTCCAAATGCAGCTATTGTTTCCAATTCGGACTTGGCTTTCATCACACCATAAGAATCTTTTTTCTCTTGTCCTGAATCTGAATCTTGTACGGGATCAGATAACAAGACACTGGTTTCTTCATTTATATTTCCTTTGAGATATGGGTAATAAACTCCAGTTGAAGATATGTATAAGTATAAATCAGCATTGTCTTTTAATAATTGAGCAGATTTTTTTGTCCATTCAGAATCACGCCCAGAATTATCAATGACCACATCCCATTTTCTATTTTTTAAAGCGCTTAAATCATTTTCTCTATCACCGACCAAAGACTCTACATTTTCAAACATATCCTTATATATTATTGGCTTAGTTTTTCCTCTGGTAAATATACTGACAGAATGTCCTCGAGAAAGAGCATACTTGATTTGGTGAGGGCCCAAAAAACTTGTACCACCAAGAATCAATATATAAAGTTTTTTGGTATTTGTATGATTTATGCCGCCCTTTTGCGTGCATGATAAAAGATTACTGGCAACAAATGGAACGCCCATTGCCGCAATTAAACTATTCTTGATAAACTGACGTCTTTGATTGTTTTTATTCATAATTCATAACCCATAATTAACACTTATACGGTGAATTATACTACTCTATTTTTATTATTTTGTATTGCAATAATTGAAACCACCTATTGATGTCAAATTTACAGTCTGGGATAGAATTATCTCATGGATTGATTATAATTTGTAAAGTGTAT
>JAESTH010000011.1 GCA_016763695.1 Alcanivoracaceae bacterium | reverse complement strand
GGCGCGGATGGCATCCACATACATGAAGGGCAGATGATGGCCTTTGCCGATGCGTCGCTGGGGTGCACCGCCTCGGTGTTCGCTTTCCTTAATTATATGTATGGAAGTATTGCTTTGGCGATGCTTGAAGTGGTCTCCACAGTATTGTTTGCGGTGACCTTTCGTTTGCCGAATGAAAAACGTGTTTTACCACTTAGACGCAAATTGCTTATGGGTAATGCTATATTTGTACTGCTGGCTGTGTTTATGGATGGTGGTGTAGTTAATACGGGATTATACTGGAGCCTTCTTGTTCCCTTTTTAGCCTTGTTACTTATGGGACTGCCTCGTGCTTGGTATTGGAACATGGGTTATGGCGCAGTCATTTTAATACTCATTGTATTGCATTTTATTGGTATTTATAGTCTACCTTACCCTGATGGAACACTGTTGGTTTTTCCTTTGATATACATTTCATTTGCATTGTTTTCAGCAGTGTTTGAAGCACAGTTTGAGTATTTACACATGCGGTATGAAACAACAATAGATGAACTTCAACAGCTTAAAGGTGGCTTGAAAATGGAGGTGAATAAACGCGCCGCTGATTTAAAGCGTAGCAATTCAGATTTGAAGTTTGAGGTAAAAAAACATGAAGAGACAGTCAAAGCATTAAAAGCTAGTGAAGCACGTTTTTTCCAGGCACAAAAAATGGAAACAATTGGTACATTAGTCGGTGGTATTGCCCATGATTTTAATAATATGTTGGCTGGCATCAACGCCAATTTGTTTATGATTAAACGAAAAACAAAAGATGATGAAGATGTGCAAAAACGCACCAGTGATATTGAGCGTTTGGTGATGAGAGCATCCGATATGGTGAAGCAACTCCTTACGTTTGCTCGCAAAGATAAAATTGCATTGGAACCTTTAGATATGGTGTCGTTTATGAATGAGGCTTTTAAATTGGCAGAAGTTTCTATTAAAGATCATATTCAAATGAAGTTCGAGTGTCATGAACACGCATTGCTTGTTCATGCGAATGGGACACAGCTGCAACAAGTACTGATGAATATGGTGAACAATGCACGAGATGCTGTACAGAAAGTTAAACAACCTGTTATTGTTGTAAAAGTTGAAAAATATTGGCCTAGTGAACGTTTCAAAGCTCGTAACCCTGAGTTAAAAGCAGCATCTTATGCGACTTTTACAGTGATTGATAATGGGCGGGGTATAACAGCTGAGGGTATTCATAAAATTTTTGAACCCTTTTATACGACCAAGGATGTGGGTAAAGGTACGGGGCTTGGTTTAGCCATGTGTTTTGGTGCTGTGCAAAGCCATCATGGTGCGATTAAAGTACAAAGTGAAGTGGGGAAAGGCACTGCATTTAAAGTATTTATCCCCATGAATGATAGTGGTGAAGTGGTGAAACGATTCGATGATTCGGGTACTGTATCGGTTGGTTTAGGCGAAATGATTTTGTTGGCTGATGACGATCAAGCTTTGCGAGAGGCACAAAAAGATGCCTTGATAGATTTGGGTTATGAAGTGATTGAGGCCAAACATGGTAAGCAGGCTGTACAATTATTTGAACAATACCAATCGCAAATTAGCTTGGTGATTACAGATGTGACCATGCCTGTGATGGGGGGTGTGCAGGCAGTGCGCAAAATGCGGGAAATACAACATGATTTACGCGTTATTTTTGTGACGGGTTATGATAAAGACGACACCTTGGATGAACTGCCGAATATGGATGAATGTATTCTCGAAAAACCATATACCATGGATAAACTAAATAAAATCGTACAGCAGCAGCTACGTTAGCCGATCAATTATATTGCATTTTATACCAAAATAAACCCAAATATTCATGCAGAATATGACCACTTTCTGCCAATCTATCCCAACGAGGTAAAAAACTTCTTATATCATAATCGGCACTATCGGTGAGGTAATCTGTGGGAGCAGGAATAACTTGAAGCCCTTGTTGTTCAAAACACCAAACAGCTCTGGGCATATGCCAAGCAGATGTGACTAAAATAATGGTGTTGATGTTCTTCTTTTCGAGCAACACTTTGGTGAATGTCGCATTTTCCCAAGTGGTGTTGGCTTGGTTTTCTTCGTAAACATCGGTGGCATCAATGCCAAAAGTCACCAGCCAATGTTTCATAACACTACTTTCACTGGTGATACGCCCACTGAGTGGTGTGCCACCTGTAGCATAAATAGGTAAATTCGTGCGTTTGGCGATGTGTGCAGCATAAACGGTACGCATCATGCCAAATCTGCTTAGGCTATCTTTATGTTGATAATCAGGTGCTTTTTCTTGAACACCATTTCCGAGCAAAACAATGGCAGCATTCTTAGGCAAGATTTGATGAAGATTATAAGGAAGGTACTGGTGTTCCAATGGGGTGGTAAGCATGTTGCGAACAGGAGCAGTGCTTAATAACCAGAGCAAAATAAAGGCGGATAAGGCAACCCACTTTCCCCAACGTTTTTGCCAAAAGTATATGCCCAGTAGCCCCAAAAGAATTAAGCTTCCCGGCGGGATAATAAATTGAGCAATGGATTTACTAAGTAATAACAAAATATGTGATGTGGTTAGGCAACAATGGATGTACGAACATTTTCAGCTTGTTTTTGCCCATGGAGTCGGGCGACAAGAGCCAGTGCGAAATCAATAGCGGTGCCAGCACCACGACTGGTGATCATATTACCATCTTCAACAACAGCTTGTTGCAGGTAGTTGGAAGAAGGTTGTAGTTGTTGCATATCATCTTCACATGATGGGTAAGATGTTACTTGTTTGTTTGCAGTTAAACCAAAATATGCAAGTGCGACAGGGGCTGCGCAAATGGCAGCAACGGTTTTACCTTGTGTCGCATGTTTACAGGTGATGTCCTGTACAGCTTTGCTCTTTTGGAGTAACTGAGCATTGGGTTGACCGCCAGGTAACACAATCATATCCCAAGATGTATTGATAGTATCTTGAATGTGTTTGTCTGGGTGAATGGTAATATTGGAGCGGCCTAGAACAGGTTTGCCGTCCAAACTTGCCATGCAGACTTCAATTTCTG
>JAESTH010000171.1 GCA_016763695.1 Alcanivoracaceae bacterium | reverse complement strand
ATCCATCTATATTTATGATGATGCAGGTAATGTTATTGCACAAAGCAATGCACTGGGTGAAACCACGCTGTATGAATACAATGATATCTATCTGGAAACAAAACGTACTGATCCATTGGGCAATGAAACAATCTGGACTTATGATAACTTTGGTAATCAGCTCACCGAAACTGATGCCTTGGGAAATACTACAACCAGTACTTATAACAAGCGTGGTGAGATACTGACTCAAACGGATGCTAATGGTGATACTACTATTAGTAATGAATATGTCCCTGATAATCATAATACAGCAGGACAATTATCCAAAGTAACAGATGCATTAAGTAATACCATAGAGTATACATGGTCAGCTGGTCAAGCCAGTAATCAAGATACTGTGGTATTTAGTACAGGCTTCAAAGATGCAAGAGGGAATAAGTATAACATCAGTTCTATTAGCAGTGGAACAAGTAGAGGTTTATCTGGATCAACCACTGATTTAAACGGTCTAAAAATTGAAACCACTTACGATGATGTTTCAACACCAACAGTATCAAAGCAAATAATAACTGATGACAATGGTAATATGATTCAGGAAATAACCACCACCTTTGAGTATAACGCTAATGGTGATGTGATAAAAACTACTGATAATTTAGGCAATTTTATTTTAACTGAATACAACCAATTAAAACGAATTTCAGCAACAGTTGATGCAAACGGTAATAGAACAGAATACACATTTGATGATTTAGGTAACGCCATAAAAATTTCTTTTGCAGATGGAACAACAGAATTAGCTACCTTTGATGACGAAGGCAATCAACTGACCTCAACAGATAGAGCGGGACGAGTCACCAAAACCATTTACGATGTAGCTAATCGCCCAATTGAAACAATATTACCAGATGGTACACCTTTAGATGATAGCGATAACCCAAGAGCGTTGATTACATACAATGCAATAGGTCAAATGGTTTCAATAACTGATCCATTAGGTAATGTTACCCAGTATGAATATGATGCACTAGGTAAAAGAACCAAAACCATAGATGCTCTTGGCAATACAACAACTGTAACTTTTGACAGTAATGGGATAATTACACAAAAAACTGATGCCCTTGGCCGAATAACAAAATATGAAACCAATGCAATAGGCAGTATAGTTAAAATCATCTTCCCTGATAGTACAGCAAATGATGACAATGATAATTTATTTACAACCAAAATTCAAGATGAGCTAATGCGCAAAGTTGCTGAAACCGATTTAGCTGGAAAGATTACCCAATATGAATACAGCAATGGTAGTAATTTACTTGCAATCATTGATCCAATTGGTCAAAGAACTGAATATACATATGATCAAAGAGGAAATAAACGGGCACAAACAGATGCCAATGGAAATGCCACGACTTGGGCTTATGACGAATTTAATCGAATGGTTTTGACAACACTCCCTGATGGTCAAACCAAATCCAAAACTTATGATGCTATTGGCAATGTGCTAACAAAAACTGACTTTAATGGCAACTTAACAAGTTTCGAGTACAACAACCTCAACCAACTGGTTAAAACTACTTTTGCAGATAACACGATTGTAACTAGCACCTATACAGCAATAGGTAAAATTGCTTCAATTACCCAAAGCCAAGGCACAACAAGCTATCAATATGATGCACAAGATAGGCTTACTAGAATAGATTATCCAGATAGCAATTTTATAGCTTATGGATATGACCTAAATGGTAACCGTACCCAATTGCAAACAGCCAGCCAAACAGTAAATTATACTTTTGATGTGTTAAATAGATTAGCGACAGTAACAGATATTAATGGAACAACCAGCTATACCTATGATGCAGTTGGTAACAGAGTCACCCAAATAAGTGCCAATGGAATCATTGCTACTTACAGTTATGACCCATTAAATCGACTAACCAGTTTAGTACATACGGATGCAAGCAATAATGTAATAGCCAGTTATCAATATACACTAGGTTCAAATGGCAACCGTCAAAGAATTGAAGAAGCAACTGGCCGAGTGGTTGATTATTCTTATGATGATTTATACAAGCTTATTGTTGAAGACATCAATGATCCAATCAATGGCAACCACTCAACCGAATTTGCCTATGATGCTGTGGGCAATCGATTACAACAGAACAAAGATGGCATAATAACGACCTATACATACAATCTTAATGACTTATTGCTTACAGAAACAGAAAGCACCATTATCACAAGTTATACATATGATAACAATGGCAATACGCTTACCAAGTCAATTGATGGTACACTAGACACAAGTTACAGTTACAACAAAGAAAATCAAATGATACAAGCCATCACATCAAGTAGTACAATAGATTATGATTATGATGCAAGTGGTATAAAGTACTATCAAAATGTTGATGGTGCAATAACAAACTATCTTATCGATCCAAACCGCTCTTATGCACAAGTTATTGAAGAACAAGACAGTAGTAATAGCGTACAGGTGATTTACCTTTATGGTGATGACTTAATCAGTCAAGCCAGAGCAGGTGCAACCCACACATTTGGTTATGATGGGCTTGGTTCAACCCGAATCCTTACAGACACAAACGGAACAGTGCAAAATAGCTATGGCTACCAAGCCTTTGGCGAACAGGATTATCAATTTGGCTCGATAGAAAACAGCTATCTGTTTACAGGTGAACAATATGATAATAATATTGGTTTCTATTACCTAAGAGCTAGATACTATAATCCAGATAATGGTCGATTTACACAAAGGGATGCTTTCCCTGGGATGGAATTTGAGCCTGCAACTCTGCATAAATATTTGTATACAGCTAATAATCCAGTTAATTTTATTGATCCAAGTGGTAACACATTTTTAGGAGGGTTGGCAACAGCTGGTAGAGTACTTGGTGTACTAACAGCTTATGGTATAGCAGCATATAATGTAATTGAAAGAGTAGAAAGTGGCATCGCTATTTATCAAGGGGTAGCTGGTTTATATGCGGCTTGGAATAAAATGCAAGCTGCTGGTCTCTCTTTCAATATAGAAGGTGATAGAGAGTTTAATGAGGCTATGCAAAATTGGGATACTGCTTTGTATGTGCTCTCTAAGAATATGGGTAAGATTTTTCATGATATGGCTGGCAATAAAAAGAAACGAGATGAGGTACAACAGTTTGTTAAAAAACCTAATACATTGATGCTGATTTATGGTCCAACTCCATCAGCTAACACACCAACATGGTTACCTTTGAATACACGTGTTAAAATTGGAAGGCTATCTATTGGTAAAAAGAAAAAGAAAATAATGCTTGAGCTTGGTAGAAAAGGAGGTTCAGGAGGAAGAATGATAGGTATGGGACATGCTTTTAAATCTGCCAGAAATGGTGAAAATACGCAATGGTGGAGAATGGATTATCACTCAGATCATGGTGCAGGTTCATTTGACTGGAAAGATGGCGATTATCACTTTCATACTCTTAAAGCTAGCAATAATAAATAGATGAATAAATTAATATTTTCAGATTATGGGGAAGAAGGTTTATTTGCATTTAACCTTAGTAAAATAGATTGTAAGTTACCATATTTAGTTTGTTCATTAGAATTTGATGAGGAAGGGTATAGAACATTTAACATAGATACTGGAGAGTATGAAGGTGATATATGGTTTATTAAATATATTGAGAAACTAAAAGAAGTAGCTAAATTTGAAGTACAGGTTTTAAAAAACCATTCACATAGATATTTTATATATAAAGTTATGGATAAGGAAGCATATTTAAAAATATGGTCTAAGGCATCAAGTGACTATAGAATTGCAGAAATTACGATATCTGGTGAATGTGATTTAGATATGGTAATAGATTCAATTAAGAATAATAGGTTTTATGATAACCTTAAATTTGATCCAAAACTAGTAAATTGGGCATACACTCAAAGTTATGGAGGCGGATCAGATGAATATTATGCAGTATTTTATTCAAAGGAAAAGGAGAGTGTGGATTTTATTTTGAAGCAGATAAATGGTTCAAGTAAATCAAATTTTATTCCTCAACCCCAATAAATACAAAGTAAATACAAAAGTAAATAGAATACAAAATACAAAGGACATGCTTCTATAAAGGAAAATAACCAAGTTAAAAATCCATTATTTTGGCTTGGTTTTAGTTCAATATATTGAAACTATGAGTAGAAATTTGTTTTTTTAGAAGGTTTTATAGAAAAGTTGTAAATTTGGTTTATTTGAAACGCAGTGATCCGTCACGCTCATAAAGCATTATTGAAAATCTTATGAATTTCAGCTATTCTAATGCTGGAACTAACTGAATTCCCCTTCGACATTTTTTATGAACACTCTTGCAAAAAGCTTTTAATTGCTGCACAGTTCCAGCGGCTGTTTGGCCTTTATTTTTGAACTGGTTTAATTCATTAAGCCATGTGCTTTCATTTAAATTCAGTCGTTTTAAAATGGGTGGTAAATCAGCAGGTATTGAGCCTGTTTTTCCTATAATTATAGCTCGTCCAGTTGCATCAACCAAATCACAATAATCAGTTAATGTATATGGAATATCATTTTCGCCAAATCCAATATTCAGTAAATCTGACTTTTTTGTCATTATTCTTTCTTGAATAGAAGTGTAGTCAGAACCCTCAGGTGTTTTTGCTATGGCTGCACGGACTGGATTTAAATCAACATAAACCATGCATGTTAGTAATGCCCGTTCATCAAGCAATGCCTGGCTTTTGAAGCGTGATTCCCAGAATGAGCCAGTGACATTATCTTCAATATTTGCAGATCTGGCAATATGCTCATTTAATAATTTCATAAACCAGGATATATCCATCAATCTTTTTCGATAAACATCTGCTTGCAAATAGACAAACGCAAGTTCGGCCTTACTTAATCCTTCATGTTTAATATAGCGTTGGCAAATATCAGGAATTTTGCACAAGCTCGACCAGTCAATTAAACACTTTCTTTCACTCCAATCATTGGTGCAATTAACCTTTAAAACTAGGTGATAGTGATTTGACATAATTGCATAAGCACAGACATCAATATTAAAAACGCCTGCCAATTCTTTGATCCGATCGACAATTAACTTTCTGCGATGTTCATAGCAGTTACCCGAGTGTGTATCCTTGCCACATAAAAAGGCTCTGCGAACACACCGAGTGATGATGTGATAAAAAGGCGTGGCTTCGATAGAAATAAGCTGTTTTCTTGGTAAAGTCATAATTTTCTCCTTGTAAAACCATAATTTTACCTATTTCATCAAAATATAACAGTGGCAAAATGCTGATTTTGTTGTAGGAAAATGACTATTCGTATGCCTGTCCAATGTATATTACT
>JAESTH010000170.1 GCA_016763695.1 Alcanivoracaceae bacterium | reverse complement strand
TAACGCCCCAAATTTAATTGGCGAATACAATATTGATGATGAAGCTGGATACTGTCATCTCGGTTTAAATAATACAAATATCACATCTATCACAGGCACGCGTCCAGTTAACATTCTCAGTTTGACTAATAATATAAACTTAAACAAAAATAAGATAATTAAAGTTTTAAATGGTTCACAAGGAAGTAATTTTCCTGCTACATTGATTCCTATGCATGTTAACCTATCAGGTTCAAATAACATGCTATGTAGCAATGTTAATAACAAAAAGTCATTGTGGGAAACACATCCCCCAACAGATATGACTAAATCGTATGAGTTTGTTATTAAAGGTGAAGTTGAAAATTCGCCTCTGTGTTTTTCTAGAATAGTATCGGCTTATATCAGTCCGGATATTTGTCAACCAAATAAGATTTTAGTAGAAAACATCTCCATTTATAAAGACCCATATCGCAACAAATTCCGCTTTAACTGGACTGATAATCAACCAACAGTTACAGAGTACCAAATAATGGCGCTTGATATCAATGGCAATGAATTAGGAGCAACCAGGTCATATGAACAGTCAACACAGTTACCAATACATATAAATTATGAAATTGATAATATCGTACCCAAAAAATTCAAACTGAGGGCTTGCTCGTATTTAGAAGCAGGAGCAATCTGGAAATGTGGAGATTGGAGTGAAGGAAAAAAGGCTGAATTATCTCCCGCAAGAGTCACTTATCTAGAAAGTAAATGGAATAATATTTCACCAAGTAATCAAACTCAGGATGATAATAATAAACATTACATACATTTCGATTATTCACAAACATATATAGACACTAACTTTGTAAACAATGGCAAATTTAAAATATGGAAAGAGGGAGAAAGCGCTATTATTGAAACCATCCCATATAGTGTTAGCCCTGATGGTTTTAGCAGCGGTCTTTTTAGCAGACACCAATATGAATTTGATACAATTATGGTCAAGGCCTGTATTAATGACACGATTGAAAATCAGGAAATCTGTGGTTCTGCATTTGGAGTTACAGTGAGTGATGCACCAATAGCGACAACAACCCCAAATCAGGTTGATCATGCATTAATACCAGAAGCACATCCAAGTTTAAGCGAATGCAACTCTGGTACAAATACAATAAAACTAAACATATACGCAGATGATGCCAATGGACTGGATCCATCATTGGTTGATTATTTTAAAGTGATTGAACAACAACCTGTTGCACAAGCCATTGATTTTGCAACACCATCGAGAACAACTATCTCCTATGCTAAAGAAGTGAACCGTGCTACAGCAGGAGTAGTATCCAGTATCATTAAACTAAAGAGACAGGTGAATGGTGGCTACAAGTTCACCATTAGTGCCTGTCATAAAAATGAAGGATCAAGAGATTCATGTTCTGAAAGCAAATGGATAAGTAACGGTTATGATTGTACTATTAACAACCCATTATTAATAGATGTTGTTCCAGCTAACTCATTAAAATGGTATTCAATGGGTGTCGATTCAGTTACTGGAAAAGAGAAAAAAGTTATTAAATGGAATTATACAGGTACAAATAAACCTGATTACTTTTATATCAGAAAAACAGGTTCACAAAACACACAAAACAATACCGCAAATGCAGCGATAAATGCCTGTGGAAATAAAAGAAACGTCAGTACTGATGTGACTATTGTCGATGAGAAAAAATATTCTAAATACGAATTTGGTCACTATTTTGCCAATGAAGAACATAACCACCCATTAATTGACAGTGTTTTTGATGATCCGGAATACTGGAGTACAAGAATGCTTTGTTCTGAAGGTATCCAAGTAGATGATAGTGCAGTTAATGAGTGGGATGTATATGCCTGCCAAAATGGTATTGGCTGTACAGTACCAGCTACAATTAATATTAATGATACCAACAGTGGGGGCATGGTTGATCCACCTGTTGGGCCGACATCAACCCATTCACAGACAACAGGAGGCCCTGGGGCTGTTAATCCAGGCCTCTGGTGGAACCCATATCAATCAGGTACAGGCTGGCACTTTTATTGGGTCAATAATATTAAAGGTTTATCTGATACTGAAACACTCTCAAAACCCTATGATTTAAAGGCTTACTGGTTAACCTATAAATCAATAGATGGTATCTGGTCACCAGTGTGGCTGACTTCAAACTTGATTAACCTGTCAAATGTTACCAATGGTGAAATATATAAAGGCAGTATTGACTACCAATACATGGAAAATGGTAATCTGGTCAAAGTCAACTCAGGATCAATTGAGTTAATATTTTATGATAATGGTAGTAACCTGAATGATAATAAACATGTCAAATTATTACTGGACATTGATTATTCAGGGAGCTTATTTTCACAGAATCAAGTTAATTATGATAGTGTTGCACAAGGGATTCCTGAAGAATATAGAATTACCGAAGATGGGAAAATAGAAATACCACTGGAAGATTTTGCTATCACAAGTATTAATGGCAATCCGATTTACGGAGACCAGGGCAATGATCTGGATCACTATACAGGTGCATGGAATAATGCCAACCACCTACCAGAGAGTAATAACAAGGCAATGACCGTATTAACATGGATTGAAAGAGAGTTTGAACTCATGGATATTCTTTTTTATGATGATGAAGAAAATACTGGAGAAATTGGTGAGCCATTATGGGTGCAAGCTCAGTCTTGTGGTACCAGCTGCCCTGTTACTGCTGATTGGTTTCCAAATAACACCAATGAAAACTTCTATACTGTCAGCAAGGGCTTTAACCCCCTGGGATATGCCGAAGTTGATTATAACGCTTCAACATATGTAGAATACCTTGCAACAGCACAGAGAAACCTTGCTTATGTCGATACAAATATTACGGGTTCTCAATTTAACCAATTACAATTAGATTTTCATATTGATGTCTCTTCTGCTAACCAAAATAGTACTGATTTAAATGGCAGAAACGCACAGATAAATGTTAACAATGCAATATTTGACAAAATTGCTAATGTTCATAGCATAGAATATTACCTCACCAACAGTTCAGGCACAGAAATCATTCAGGGAAATACCTGTGATCCCAACGAAGCAAGTACAGATGGTGAATGTGTTATCCATTTTAACTGGTTTACTACTGATGACTTCCCAACCGTAAGGGCTTATTATAAACAGTACATAGATGGAGTGGTTACAGAGGCAGCACCACTTGCAGATTTATGTGGCGATGACTTTAATAGCACAGACCCATATAGCCAGTTTAACTTTCAATGCCTGATTCTGGATGCTGGCACATATCAATTTGAGCTACGTAAACAAAGTTATACAGACAATAGCCAAACCATAGCCATAGCGGAGTCTGAACAATTAACCGTATTAGCATGTGATTCAGCAGCCTGTGACGGTGAAGTACTGGGAATCCCAGCCGTTGCACCAGAACCAATAGATTATACAGGCAGTATTTCAGCTGATAGCACCAGTGATACCGTTGGAACTACCGCAGGGGCTTTCGATATAGATGAGTCGGGTTCAGCCAATTACAGCCTGCCAATATTTGCACCCGCAGGTCGCGGTGGTTTAGCACCACAAATGGCTTTAAGTTATAACTCCAGTGCTGGAAATGGTATTGCTGGCGTGGGTTGGAACATCTCTGGAACTTCATCCATCACCCGCTGTTTGAAATCACCAGAGCATGACCCTGATTTGGCTTACTACCCCACACTACAAATGAATGATGAAGATGCTTTGTGTATTGATGGGCAAAGAATGTTTAAACTAGGTGATGGCAGCTATCGTACTGAGATTGACAGTTTTAGTCGTATTACGCCTATTGGTACAGTAGGTAATGGACCCAATAAATTTAAAGTAGAGACCAAAAGTGGTGAGATCAGAGTTTATGGTTCACCTGGTGCCGATTATATCGCCAATAAGATTTTCTCAACAGGAGGCACTGGTGCACAGGTGATCTCCAATACAGGCAATAGTAGCACTGTTCACACATGGTTATTGAGTAAGATACAGGATAAAAATGGTAACAACATCCACTTCCTTTGGGATACTTTAGATGGTGAAAATTACCTATCATATGTTAGATGGACTAACCCAAGTGGGGTGACTAATAGTCACCATTATGAGATCGAATTTGAATACTCAGATTCAAGAGTTGATGCTATGCATCATTATGGCATAGGCACAGAATATAAGGGGTTGAGAAATCTTGAATGGATCAGAACCTTAATTAGACCGAGCCAATCAGCAACAACTATGCAAGAGGTCAGAAGGCTCAACCTCACTTACCAAGCAGCAGCTAATCCAACAGGTATGCTGCGTTTATCATCAATTGTTGAGTGCGTGGATGATGGTGACACTTGTTTAGAGCCTGTTGAATTTGAGTGGGATGAAGGTATTAATCCTGTAAATTATCATAGTGGTACCGTGTATGCATCAACTTCAATAGGCGAGCTTGCTAATATGGGATATGGTTCTAGTAAATTTATTGACATCAATGGTGATGGGATACAAGAACTTATGTTTGTAAGAAATTACGATGATGGTGGTGCTATCAATATTGATTTAGAAGCTAGATTTGAAGTGGCTTATACTCGTGAGACAAATATAAATAATTTGGGTTGTGATGAAATAACAGATGTAGAGAGCCTTTATGCATATATATGCAACACGGATATAAAGCCATATGATTTGAATGAATCTTTTGCTAATGGGATAAGATTTGATAGCAGTAGTTGGTTTGTGTATGACTTCAATGGAGATGGATATGAGGACATTGTTTCTGTGCATCAAGATGACTCATCGTGGTTTATCTATTATTCAAATGGTAGTAAAATATGTAAATATAGTACTGGCAGTTGTTCAGGATATGCACCCAAAAATACAAATATACCAATGGTGTATCAATATCATAATAATAATGAACAAATATCTAAAGACTATAATGCTGGATTATTAACACTTTCAGAAGCTCAGATCTTAATGGGCAATAATGAGACGGTCCAAACACAACAAGCACACTTTGCCGATATTACCAATGATGGTTTGCCTGAATTAATCCAGTATTGGAATCAATTTTCAGAAAATAATGTGATTATTTATTCATTGACTAAAAATTCACAAAATAAATTAACGTTTGTTGAGCAACCTTGGTTACAAGCTGACTCTATTGCCTTATATTTTTCTGATGCATTGTGTGATCCTGGTGTCAGTAATTGTTTGCCATCAAATATTCTTCCGCCGGGAACGCTCAAATCTGTTATAGATCTAAATATTCAGCCATCAGCGAGTGATTTTAATGGAGATGGATACAGTGACTTTATCATTGAATATACTTATAACAACAGTGAAATTGGCTGTATATATAATTGCATCTATACAAGAATTGCTGGTGTTTTCTCTGCCGAAGAAGGTGATTACGGTCAAGATTTTAAATTGCTATCAGCTATCGGTTTTGTAGAAGGAGAATACTTACAGCCAACACAAGCGCACCAAATTCGTGCAATGGATATCAATGGAGACGGTTTATCTGATGTAGTTTATAGAGATAGAGATCAATATTTAAACCCTTCAAATTCACTTGATTGGAAATACCAAATTAATCAGGGCCTAAATGAAAACGGGACCATTAAATTTTCTCCGATTAAAAGCTTCAATCTGGAATCAATAGGTAACCACAGAAATGATAAGGACGATAACTTTACCAGTGATGAAAATGGTCGTATTCAAAAAGTGACTTTCTTTGACTATGATAATGATGGTGATATTGATATTTTATATCCCGAAAATCACTCACAGTCTAGTGCTGTTATCAAGTATAGATTAAGAAAATATGATACCTTATCTCCATATTCAGTTTTAGAACCTGCTCCAGATTTTATAGTTGGTACAACTTCAACTAGCATGGCTAAAAATAATACATTATTTAGAGATATTGATGGTGATGGTCATATGGACTATCTCAGAATTGTCAGTGGTGGTAATAATCTACAACGAATTAGAAAAGCATCAAACCCCAAAAAAAGCAGAAATAAAATCACAAAGATCATCAATCAACTGGATAATCAGCAAACACATATTTCAATTGATTATATGGTAGCGACCAATTCTGATGTTTATACTAAAAGTACAGGTAGTTTGGAGTTATCAGCAGTGGGTAATGGATCGCCAGTTTTTGATATTTTTGCACCGACCTATCTGGTGCGTTCCGTATACAAAACAGCACCAGGATTTAATGATACTGAGATGGAATACAGTTATTCTGGGCTTAAAGTACAAGCTGGAGGTAGAGGGTCATTAGGTTTTGAAACTGTGACGACTCATGATACAGTGCATGACATGACTACAACCACCTCATACTACCAAAACTTTCCATTAACCGGTATGGCCGAATCAACTATTTCTGAATATAGCCAAGGAGCTATTGATGGTATTATTTCTGAAAGCATGAGTACTTATGCTGTGCATGAAACTACTATAGGTAACAAAAAGACTTATTTTCCATATCTGTCTAATAGTATCGAAAAAGAATATGCATTAAACGCAGAGATTAATGCCATATCAGGTGCACTGGAGTACACATTAAACAGTGATATTGGAGATGCGCAAAAAACCATCATTAATACTTTTACTTATAACAATAACGGCACAGATCCTGATATTGCTCATGGCAATTTAAGCTCAAGTAAAGCCACAACCTGTGATGGTGATGCCATTAGCATTAATGATTGTACATTGGTAGAGTCTAAAGCCACAGTAAACGTTTATGATGATGACGAGGATAAATGGTTATTGGGTCGTTTATCAAATACCACAGTGACGACTACAAGAAAAATTAATGGTCAAGATCAATCAAAAGTCAGAACCTCAAGCTTTGAATATGACGATAACACAGGCCAACTCATCAAAGAAATGATAGCTGGCAATGCTGACCAACAATTGATGACCCTTTATGTGCATGACAGCTATGGGCAAATACGTGAAACCTACCAGTGTTCATCACACTTTAGCACTATGGCAGCTTGTAAAAATACAGCAGGTATGCTTGGTCGACCCATATCTCAAGAAAACCTCATACAAAGATACACTAAACAATCCTATGATATATGGGATGAATATGTGGATAAAACTTATGAGCCATTCAGTAGTTACACTGGTAATTTCAACCTGCTAAGTGACTCAGGTGCTCAGTTATATAATAACCTTGACCAAGGCTCAGTGGCCGAAGAGAATGTTTCTACTGTTATATCAAGGGATATCTATGGTAATGCAACATTGGTTGAAGATATGTATGGTAATCAGTCAGCTACCGCTTATGGAGAGTTTGGTGATGCGTATACAACAGCAACTTCTATAGGTAGCATGAATAGCACCACAAAAAGATGGTGTTCAGATGTTAACAGTCAATGTCCTTTTGGTGTTGCTGCTAATATTGTGGTAAAGACGACACAAGCAGGTGGCGCCAATAGTCGAAAATACATTGATATACTCGGTCGAGAAGTGCGTAGTCAAGCACAAGATTTCAATGGTGACTGGATCACCGTTGATACTTTTTATGATCAATTGGGCAGAACCATCAAACAGTCTGAACCCTATATCAGGTCAGGTGCTAATAATTCTCTGGTGACTACTCAATATTATACCCACACCCAATACGATGCATTGGATCGAGTGATGAAGATCACATTGCCGCAGCATTGTCAGGAGGATATTACCGATGACAGTCAAAGCTGTATATGGGAACCAGTGGTGACTATCACCAAATATCAAGGTTTAACAGTGTCAGTCACCAATCCATTAGAGCAAACCACCACACAAACTTTTGATGCTTCAGGTAAAATTATCAGTTCAAAAGATACCCATAACAAAGCAGTGAACTATCAATACGATGCCAATGGTAATTTGCAAGTCACCACAGGGCCATTAAGCACCATCACCATGACATATGATGATTTAGGCAGAAAATCCAGTATGGATGATCCTGACAAGGGCATATGGACTTATCGATACAATGCGCTGGGAGAGATGATAGAGCAGACTCATAACAGTACAACCCAAAAGTCTTTATATGATGTCAGAGGCCGTATGTTCTATAGAGGCAGCTCTAATGGAGATGAAGTGTCATTGTGGGAGTATGACGCTGTGCATAAAGGTTTAATGGCACATGAATACTCTGTCTCAGGACATGACCCCACCAACAACAACACCATGGCACAAGCCAAAGATTATCTCTATGATGCTTACAAGCGTCCAAGTGAAGTCATCACCACTGTTTATGATGGTGAACAAACAGGAGTTCGCAGCTATACCACTTCAAGCACATATGATCAATATGGACGCGTGTTTCAAAGCTTTGATGCCACTGGTAATGGAGTGCTTTATCAGTACAATGATTATGGTTATCAGTACATCACCCGTGATGCTGCCAATGGCACAGATGGGCAAATCTATCATCAGGTACTCGATACCGATGCACGGGGTAATGTCATCAGCGAAAAACTGTATGACCGTTTCCACACCTACAAGACTTATGATGATAAAACAGGCTTTTTACAAACCATTAAGACCAACAGCGCCAGTGGTTTGATACAGGATTTAAGCTATGCATTTGACAGTATTGGTCATCTGATCAGGAGAAGTGACTTTACCACCAGTAACTCTCCATCAGTAGATCACCTGACCGAAACATTTGAATATGATAACCTCAATCGATTGAAGGCAGAATTTCTTGATTACCAAATCAATCCAGAAAGCAGTTACGCCTATGACCTTTTAGGATCTGGTAATCTTATCCAAAAAGATGATGTGGCATTAAGCTATGATAAAACAAACAGTGCTGGTCCACATGCGGTGACCTCAGCCAGCAATGGTAAAAGTTATCAATATGACAGTGTTGGCAATGTAGTCAGAAGGTTAAATGGCAGTGTTATAGAAGCCACTTTTAAATACACCTCATTTGATAAGCCTTATGAGATGGCAGCCAATGGCTGGCAAGCGCAGATAAGCTATGGTGCCAATCGCAGCAGATACCTGCGCAAAGACATCAACCTCAATGGAGGCGAAAGAAAAGTCACGCATTATCTTGGTTCGGTTGAATACATTTATGAGACCAATAAGCCTGTTAAAGCCAAACGTTATATTGGTAATCTGGTGATCACCATTGATAACGACAGCAACTCACGCCAACGTTGGGACTTTAACTATTTACTCAAAGACCACATTGGCTCAACCCATACCATCACCAATAGATTCGGTAATGTTATCAGCCAGATGAGCTTTAATGCCTGGGGGCAACGCCGTCATCTACCATCAGCGGGTAACAATGGTGTGATTCCGATCAATCAAGTGTGGAACTTCAACGCATTGGGTGGCTTACGAGATGATATCGAGGCTACCACCAACAGAGGTTTTACTGGACATGAGCATTTTGATCAGGTGGGTATCATTCACATGAATGGCCGCATATACGATCCGACCATCGGTCGTTTCCTGCAAGCAGATCCAATTATACAGGACCCGTATAACACCCAAAGCCTTAACAGATACAGTTATGTGATGAACAATCCACTAAGCTACACAGATCCGACGGGTTATTCACGATTAAGAAAAGGAGTCATATTTAATACGGTGGCAACAATAGTAATTTCAGTATTTTTACCCGGATCAACTGCAATATTTGGTTCTTCTGTTCAAGCAGGAGCAACATTATTTAGTTCAGCAGTAACAGGAACAGTCGTGGGAGCAATTAATGCAGGAAACCTCAAAGGTGCAGTCAAAGGCGGCATCTTTGCATCTATAACTTTTGGTATTGGACATGGGTTTAAAGGTTTTGATGGTAAAGCAGGTATTGGCGAAGAGTTTTCGAGATCACGCATATTTGCTCATGCCTTAGTATCAGGGGTGAGTGCAGAGGTAGATGGTGGTAGTTTTGGCCATGGATTTTCTGCTGCTGTTTTATCACAAAACATTGGCAAAAATGAATTCTTTAAAAAAGGGGGCAGTACTGGTAGAATAGTGTCAAATGCAATATTGCAGGGCACCATCTCCGAAGTAACAGGTGGTAAGTTTGCCAATGGCGCAATGAGTGCCGCCTTTAGGGTGGCGTTTAATGAT
>JAESTH010000169.1 GCA_016763695.1 Alcanivoracaceae bacterium | reverse complement strand
ATATGGTGGAGGGAGGAGGATTCGAACCTCCGAAGTCAGAGACAGCAGATTTACAGTCTGCCCCCGTTGGCCGCTTGGGTATCCCTCCAGCTCAACAAAGCAAGGCATTTTCTAGGAAAGCCCACACCTTGTCAATCAATATTTGACATTTTAACCATTAATTTCTAAATAAAATAATTCAAGCTTGATTTATCGAAAAATAAAACCTCTACAGTTCGATATACCTAAATAATAATAATATTAAACCCCTATTAATAATGACATAAATTCATATATCATCTAAGGGCTGCCAATATTGATCTTTGCAGGCCGCGTATTCTACATGTTTTTTTTCATAAATGAAATCACAATATACATATATTTTCGCAAATTTAGCAGAAATACTCACAACCTTAGCTATGACGGTTTTATTTTGCTCTGTGAGGTAGTTTAAAAGCATCAATCTTGACTCTTTTTGTATTTTTTCCCAACTATAAAACAATATTTCAGCCAGACTTTTTATGACTTTTAATTCGTGCGGTCCAAATTTAACCGCATTTCTTAAATTCACCTCATCTACAATACCTCTCTGCATACGAGACTGCACTAGACCAGACCAGAAATATGGCCATGTAGGTCTTTTTTTGAGAAGAAAACCATAATCCCACCAAACCGTATTGTCCAATTGGGAGCTTGCGGTGTTTTCAATTAACTGTGCACGCAGGAACAACTCTATTTCACCTGGATTTATTGAAATAGTATCAAAATATTGCGATTTATTTATTTCTGTTATTTTCAATACAAATGAAGATCGAATTTTATCGTCAAGATGTATGCGATTAAATAAAGCTTTATTATTCTCCAGACTCAGGCTTGATGAAAAGATAATATAGTACAAGTACATGCACAATATTGTTATCACTAGCACCACAATTGAATAGACTGTTTTTTGCATAAATATTAATTTAATTGCTATTTACTGCACAATAATTCCTGTTATGCCCGCTTCTTGTCTTTATCTGAATGCCTATGATAGCCATAGTGACCATAATAACTGCCTTCATACTTATAATACCGCCCATATCTAGCCTTATTGGTTTTCAACCTATTTAGCGTTATTCCAACAATCTTTGCTGAAGCACGCTTCAACCTTGTCACGGCACTTTCCACCAATTGTGAAGGCGTAGACTCATGTTTGATAACAAACAAAACCGCATCAACTTTTTGTGACAATACCAAAGCATCACTTACCGCCATTACAGGAGCGCAGTCAATGATGACAAATTTATATTTCTTTTTCAATTTTTCTAGCAATAATTCAAATTTATCTGAGGAAAGCAGCTCTAATGGATTTGGAGGGATCATACCTGATGACAGTATATGCAATTTTTTTGATCTTTTATCTACCGAGATACTTTCTGCAAAAATAGACTCCCCAGAAATCAAAGAGGATAAGCCTTTTTTGTTGATACCCCCCATATTTTCTTTAACCATAGGCCTTCTTAAATCAGCCTCGATTAAAATAGTCTCTCCCAAATGTGACAATGAATGAGCCAAGTTCATGGCAATAGTAGTTTTACCTTCACTGGGGACGGTTGATGTGACCAATATAGATTTATGCTCCAGATCAGGCATTGACAGCAATACACCAGTCCGCAACGTCCTAATCGATTCAGAAAATGATGACTTTGGAGTCTGTACAAACTGTAAAGCCGGAGAAAATTCATTTTCTTTTTCTTCAACTTCTGGCAACATACCAATAACCGGTAAACCCAACTTACTTTCAATCTCATCGCTGGATTTGAATGTATTGTCAAAGTGCTCTAACAAAAATGCCATTGCCAACCCCAACATCAAACCCACAATTAAACCAATGATCAACATTATTTTCTTATTTGGCTTGTACGGACTGGTTGGCACAGTCGCTTTATTCAACACTCTGGCGTTAATAGTTTGTACTGAAGCTGTTTTCACCGCATCTGTTTCTTTTGACTGTTTAAGAAAAGCGGAGTATATCTGCTTGTTATAATCATAATCACGTTTTAACGCATCATACTCAAATGTAAGCTCATTATTACTGGAAATCTCCCCTCTAATTGAGGTAACGCCAATTTGTCCATGTACAATTTCCTTGGTTATTGCTTCATAATCTGCAACTATCAAATCTGCCGACACCTTCAAAGCTGAATAATACTCTTTTTTGGCTAATCTTCTTGACTCCAACGCCTGTTTCATTCTGGGATGCTTTGGCCCATACACCAATCCCAATTCAGAAACCCGCGCCTGCGACTTTACAAAATTTGATTTCTGCTTTATCACTTCTGACTTTTCTAATAAAGCAGGAACTCTTGCCAGCTTATCTGGTTGCGTCAAAACACTCTGAATTCGTCTATAAATTGACTCTAAATTAAGTTTATCACGTCTCAAATCGGCAATACGGATACTCAACTGACCCAACTGCTGCACCGCAAGATCACCACCACCATCAGGAAGAATTATTTTATGCTTTTTTTGAAATGCTTGTAGATTTTGCTCGGATAAAGCCACCTTTTTCTCAAGCTCAGGCAACTGCTTTGATATACTTTCACCCGTTCTCTGTTTAGCATTTATACCCGACTCAATGACCTCTTCAATATATGATTCAGCCAAAGAATTAGCCTTCAATGTTGCCAAATATGGGTCATAATCATCAAACGAAATCTGAAAAACCCCACTGCCCTTGGCCTGAGAGATCGTCATTGTACTTCGCACATTTGACACCGCCATAGCAAAAAGCTCATCATCTGACATTGAGGAATAATTTTGAACACCATTGCCTGGTAATATTTTTTCATACCAGTTCAATTGCTTTTCTTTTGGTATGAAATTATTTACACCAATCCTTTCTACAACTCGTTCAGCAACAGGCACCGACTTAAGTAAGTGGATTTGGTTGGGATAAAACTCCCAGACCATACCCATCATCCCATAAATTTGCTCTAATGATGCCATTCGATTCGGCCTTTCAATTAACAGGCTTGAGGATGACTGATAAACAGGCTTGGATTTAATTGCTAGATATACTGAGAACAAGGATGCCAATATAGTCATGGACAATATGATCATCCAATGTTTTTTTAGCAACGTCAATGCATCCTTTAAATCAAAGGCCTTGTCATTATTTTGAGGGTTCATATGATTCGATGCCATATATTAGTATTCACTATTTTAAGGTTTAAAAGAAGCTTTCTTTTATTTGCACCACATCGCCAGATGCTATTTCTTGATCCATTGTTACTTTAATTTCATGACCTGACTCATCATTTGCCCTGGTTAAGTATATTTTTTTCTTGCTTGCCCGCTCTGTCAATCCACCGGCAAGAGCAATCGCCTTCCTGATAGTCAGACCCACCTCGTAGGGATATGAACCAGGAGATTTGACTTCACCCTGAATATAAAATGGCTTATATGTCTTGACAAAAACGGTGACTTGCGGACTGACAAAGTAACCATCTTTTAATTTTGTAATGATTTCATTCTTAACTGATTCAACCTGACTACCAAGAACTTTTATTTTCCCCACAAATGGATACTCAATAAAACCAAAGGAATCCACAGTTACATCCAACGCCAGTTCTGGCTCGCCATATACTTCTAAATGTAAAATATCACCCGAGCCAATATTATACCCATAGACACTGGCAGTACAGAGCAACAAGAGCAAACTGATATAATATTCCTTCATACAACACACAATTATTTTGACAACTCCACGGTTAACAACAGTGCATTGTCCTTGTATCTAAACTCTGAAATACTTGAACTCCTATCAAAGTGCTTATAACCCAAACCTGACATCAACCAATCGCTAAATTGATATTTTGCAGATACACCATAATAATTAAGCTCATCATTTCTAGAGCTGCCTTGATAATCTTCTTCAGAGAAACCAACATTGGCAGTGGTACTGAATCTCGCTTTCCAAAAATGAGTCCAACCCAAATCAGCAGAGTTTCTGACTACAAAAGAACCATTACCATTAGTCTCATCTGTTTCACGACTCAAGGTCAAATCAAATATAGAATAACTACGAGGACTCCATGTCATTCCTGCTTCTAGCGCTACACCATTAAAGTCATTATGAATTGAATTATCAAAGTCTTTCTTTAAATAACCAATCAGAGCTCTGGCACTGGTTTTACCTGTAGCTTGCCACTCTGCCCCAAACATAATCCGGGTTTCCGTGCTATCCAAGGTTGCAGTATCATAATCAATTTGAGTGCGCTTAAACTGAGTTAAAAAATTTGTTTTGGGTGAAAGTTGGTGAGTATACGTCGCCCCAAAATATTGAGTTTCCCTATCTCTACTCGCTGTAAATATCCTATTATTATCGTAGCTTCGATTAACAGCCCCAACCTCAAGATCAATTGAACCTTTAGCACCTACGCCTCCATAATGCCACTTTCCAGCCAGACCAAATGAGTGCCATTCATCAGGGTCCAGATCTAACTCTATAAAGTTACCCTGTTGATTTCCAGTACC
The DNA here is from genome assembly GCA_016763695.1 of Alcanivoracaceae bacterium. Taxonomy (GTDB): domain Bacteria; phylum Pseudomonadota; class Gammaproteobacteria; order Xanthomonadales; family Marinicellaceae; genus NORP309. Next base: position 4,114 of record JAESTH010000169.1, on the reverse strand, counting down.
AATTCTATCCGTACCATTGAAATATTCTGTTGAAACTCTGAATTTGGAACGGCTAGAAGCACTATAACCCAAGGCTGCTAACAGATGGTGCATCTCAAAAGTCAATCGCGAATCAGAATCAAAAGTAGTCCGATTATAGTCATATTGCGCTAAAAAATCAGTTTTTTCACCTTCTGTTTCTAAACGTATACCTGGAGAAAAAGCAGAATAATTTGAACTTATCCTCTCATTATTGACACTTGTGTAGGTCACATTATCATCATGCCCATACTCAAAACCCACTGTGGGGAACAAAGTAAAAGCCCCTAACTGCAAACCATCTTGTTGTGCGTTAACACTTCCAAACAATAAAAACCCCAACAAAACAAATAATTGTATTAATCTATTCATAAAACTTATTTTCACCCCACTTACCTTACATTCACACATTTTCGCATATTTAGTAAACAATTCAAATATTTGTGAAGCATTAAGTAGTTAATGTAACTAAAATCGACATTTAACTAATATTTCTTGATCACTTTTATATCTGACATTATGATTTTGCCATAAATTACGGAGATTACTACTATTATTGTTACTAAATTAGCTGGAATTCTGGCATTAAAGTCCATACTTCCGTGTAATAACATATATATGAGGCAAGAAATAACACTTATACCGATTATTTTATAAAACGAACTATTGGTTTTAAATACAAATACAAACATACGATACATATATAAAACCAATAAGACCAAAAGAATGATACTAAACAAACCATACTCTATTACAAATTCAATATAATCATTATGGGCGTGATCAAAATAAGCTAACTGCTCCATAGAACGATGATTAACAAAGAAAACCTGGTAAGCACCAGGCCCCACTCCAGAAAACCAATACCTGTGATAATTATCAATGAACTGGTTAAAAGCCAATAATCTACCCTGCGCAGAATTGAGGACATGGCCAATGCTGTCCTCTGAGTTTTGTCCCAAAGAGTTCAGTAGATAACCCACATCATCCGCAACCACGATTAACAGCATCATCAATAAAACAAAGCCGGTAATAATGGCTTTAATATTTATCGATTTCATTTTTTTACCTAGAAAAATAAATAGATAAAAAAACAGCAATGCTAAAATAAAAGATGCTAAACCCGCTCTCGAATGAGTATTCCAGATACCTGCAAAAATCAAAAACAGGCTAAAGTCTAGCAATCTAGTAGGTTGACCAATAAATCTAACAATCTTAACCTTCACATCCAAATGATTCAACTCGCTATTATTTCGTGACAAGATTAATCTTAAAGCCAAACCTATAATAAAACACATAGATAAAAAGGCAACCAAATGATTTCTGTTAATGAATGTTCCTGATGCATTGATTACATCAACTGACACTATTTGAACCAGCGTTCCAGTTTGTGCAATCGATACCAAATACATACCATATATGGCTTCAAATACACCTAAAAATAAAAACAGACTCATTACAAATTTTATCCTGCGTCGAGAATTGATCAAAATAACACCCAAAACAAATACAGTAAAATAATATAAGCTCAACATCAAGGTTTGATAAGAAGCATAAACGTCCAAACTCAAATAACCGTAGGTAAGATCAATATTTGCATAAGCACTAGCCACAGTCGGGCTAATAATACTAAGCAAAGAAAGAGGTAGCGGTATTAAATACAGGATATTGACAAAAAACCACAGACCAATCAACAGCAATTCCTTTTTCATTTTTTTAATTCTATGCCAACTAAAACATTGATCTGAAATCAAAGAACAGGTCACCATTAATAATAACAAACCCATTGCAATCATGGCTTCAAATGACCATGCCCAAGTCCGATTGGATCCCAGGGGAAAAGGGTTAATAAGTATGATGAGGCAATAAATTAAAAAGAATATTCTTTGCCTTTTATTACCAGATGTCTTATTTCTTTTAGAATAATTCCTCATAACGTAGCCGTTACTTGTTGTTTTGTTGATTCCATGTTCTATCCATCATAAAAAAATAAATAATTGACATAAAGATAAACAGGTAAAACTGAATATATTCAGCAATATTATGAGACAACAACAGAACACCCAGGCCAATTAAAATGATTTGAGAAGCCACTATTGCCAAAAGTGTTTTGCTTTGAGAAAACCCTTTAGCCAAAAACAAATGATGCAAATGACTATTATCTGGTTTAAATGGAGAAATTTTTCTCATGATACGTTTCACCATCACAAATATGGTGTCGTATATTGGAAGTGCAACTAGGTACAGCGCCGTTACTGGTTTAATTATCGCTATTTGCTCATGATGCCCCTGACTAAAGTAAACCAGCAACCAGGCCAAAACAAAGCCGAGAAACAAACTACCATTATCACCCAAAAATATCTTGTAAGAAGTCGACTTGTTAAACAACACAAATATCAATACGCAAGCCAACAATAATAATAGCCATAGGCTCATTTCATTCTGCCCAGCTAATAACACCATAACCAATACAGGGGAAAAAAATGTCATGGCTGCCAAGCCATCAATTCCATCAGCCATATTTAATGCATTGATCACACCTACCACACCAAAAATAGTGACTGGAATTGTGAATATACCCAATTGAAAATCCCATGTTGGGAACAATAGATAGCCCAGAGTATTTAACTGTATGTCAGTAAAGTAAATCACCACCAAGCTGGCGATTATTTGTACCGAAAAGCGCCATAAAGCAGTTAATTGAAATAGGTCGTCTAACAACCCCACCAGCACAACCATGCTTGCTGCGATTATTAGATAAAAAACAAATAAATTGACATTTTTTGTCACCAACAATAAAGCAATTGTCATTAAATATAATGCCAACCCGCCAACTATTGGAATCGCCGTTGCATGTATCTTTCTTGAATTAGGAACATCCACTAACCCAATTCTCATTGCCACCAGCCTCAGCGTGAATAACAGCACAGGCATAGCAACGATGACAACAATCAACTTTGGAATAATTAAAGGAAAACTCATGTAATAACTTTAGCACGATAAACATGTTTATTAAAAGGTATTAAGTGAAATTATGATTTTTTAGTAGACCGAGCTATTAATGATTAAAATCCTGATCCATCATTTCTGAAACCATTTCCTCAAATGATATATTGGGTGACCAATTTAACAAACGTTCTGCTTTTGCGGCATTACCTAATAGTGTATCTACTTCAGCTGGTCGATAAAACTCAGCAGATACAGCAACCACTTTATCCCCAACTTCAGCTTTAACATCATCATTGTCGATAGCCACAATGGTAGCAAACTCTGTATCACCTTTGCCATGCCATGCTAATATCACTCCAACCTGTTGTGCTGCAACATTGACGAAATCACGTACACTGTGCTGCTGCCCTGTGGCGATAACAAAATCTTCAGGATCATCCTGCTGTAACATCATCCACTGCATTTGCACATAATCTTTGGCATGCCCCCAATCCCGTTTAGCATCCAAATTACCCAAATACAGACAATCCTGCAAACCTAGCAGTACTTTTGACAGTTCAATAGTGATCTTGCGCGTGACAAAGGTTGCCCCTCGTCTTGGGCTCTCATGGTTGTATAAAATACCACTACAAGCGTACATACCATAAGACTCTCGATAATTAACCGTAATCCAATGTCCATACAGCTTTGCCACACCATAAGGCGAACGAGGATAAAATGGAGTATTTTCAGTTTGTGGTACTTGCTGAACATCTCCAAACATTTCTGAAGTTGAAGCCTGGTAGAATCTTGTCTTGTCAATCAGTTGATTAACCCTAATTGCCTCAAGCAGACGCACAGTTCCTAAAGCATCGGTATTAGCGGTATATTCAGGTGAATCAAATGAGACCGCCACATGTGACTGCGCTGCCAGATTGTATATTTCATCTGGTCTGATTTTAGCCACTATCGAATTTAATGACAAAGAGTCGGTTAAATCACCATAGTGTAGTGTTAAATTGTCACCTTGATTAGTTTGGTCATTTAGCAAATGGTCAATTCTTTGTGTGTTAGCAATTGATGTACGCCGAATCAGGCCATGAACTTCATAACCTTTTAACAATAATAGTTCTGCCAAATAAGACCCATCTTGCCCTGTAATCCCTGT
>JAESTH010000168.1 GCA_016763695.1 Alcanivoracaceae bacterium | reverse complement strand
AGACCCAGTTTAAATACTTTGTACAAGACTCCATCTAAACTGGCTTTTCAATACGACAATTTATCAAAACGCCTTGGTACAAACATTGTCCCACAAGAAGGTTTGATGAATTTTTTCGGGTATCAGTTTTTAGAAACATTTAATGATGTAGAAAAAGCCATCATCTATTTCGAATTAAATACAAAAAACTTCCCCAACTCAGCAAATGCTTGGGATAGTTTAGCTGATGCTTATAATAGATCAGGTGAAAAACAAAAAGCAAAAGAATATTATGAAAAAGCCAAGCAGTTACAAATCAAATATCCTTAACGATAATAAATGTTGGATAAAATTATATATATGAGTTTATGGTGTATTAATTGCCTTCCCCAACCTAATAAAATAAATGAGGATAATAGAGCTATAATATTTACTGGGGCTATTGACACCGCCCCTTACTATCATTTCTGTTTCACTGCCTATGGTGTGATTGAATCTACTTATGGAGTGTTATTTGTTTTAAAGTCCACACTCTATCTATTGGATATTGTGATGCTGTCCTTTGTATTGTGCTTTGTATTGAATTGTATGCTAAAGTCTTTTACCCTAATCCAGATACACCTCATTGGTGGTGAGGCTTTTTTGGAGTTTTCTAGATGAATCAAGGACTTGTGCTATCATTGCATTTGCATTTTCTATATCGGGATTTGGGTTTTATAAAACTGTTATAGTTTTGGATAAATTTTTATACCAGTTTGAAAGATTAGCTGCTATTACAAATAGTCTACTCAAAATCTCTTTTAAGTAGACAACAGTATGGTCTAACAAATCTTTATAAAAATCAGTTTATTTCATTGCCTTCATAATCTAATAAAATGGGAGCACCATAGCCAAATTGCAAGACTCTATCAAGTTGGGTTTTAGCGTCGCCAACAATAACATAAATCATTTGTTGCTCATTTAGATACTTGTCAATAATAGCCCTTGCGCCTTTTAGAGTCATATCATTCAACTCTTGTTGATTTTTATCCAGATAATTATCTGTTAAATTGTAATTACTGATATTGTTGACCATTCTCATGATCTGATCCAGGGTTTCAAATTTACGCGTATTACCTTTGGTAATCAGATTTTTGGTAACCTCCAAGTCTTCTGACATAAATGTAACTGAATAATGAGAAATTAGATCTCTCAATATTTGCAGGGACTCTAATGTGACATTACTACGCACTTGTGTAGCAGCAAAAAACAGGCTTTGGTACATGCCAGTCCGTACCCCCGAATAAGCGCCATAAGTATAGCCCTTTTGAATTCTTAATGTTTGTGTTAACCGAGCGCTCGAACCGTTACCTAATCGATTATTAACTATATCGAGTCGATTTATATCCGCATGAATTGCACTGACAGTTGGTTTACCTACATATAAGGCAGATTGCTTGGCATCTGGAAAATCAACAAAGAATATCCTTGGTGACTGACTGATCTCAACTTCAGGGATTGAAGGTACTGTGACTTGAGTATTTTTCAAGTTTTTATCTAATCTCATTAGAGCTGCTAACACTTGATTGGATTTGATATCACCTACAACTCTAAATGATGTCAGGTTTAGCGACAAATTTTTGTGATACCAGTTTTCAATATCTTCAAATTGAATATTTTCAACCGTTTTTAAACTTCCTCCCAACACTTGTCCAAAGACATGATCTTGACCATATAACTGACGCATAAGAACATTACTTGCTACACGATTTGGATTGGTTGAGTTGTCTTTGATTGAGGTTAATTGACGAGTTTTCAAACGATTGAAATCATCTTCAGCAAATCTGGGGTACAAAATAATTTCTGTTAACAAATCTATTGTTGCTTTAAAGTTTTTTGCTAACGATTGACCACTAACAACTATTGATGTCTGCGACCCTGAAACAGTTAAACTTGAGCCTAACAATCCAATGGCATCTTCCAGTTCGGATGGAGTTTTAAATTTTGTTCCTTCATTCATCATCTCAGCCAACAAATTGGCTGTACCTAATTTATCTTTTGCATCCATCTGCTGTCCACCTTCAATTTGTAAACTAAAATTCACCAATGGAACTTCAGAATGATGAACGCCTATGATCTGCATACCCTGCGCTGTACTTTCATGCCAGATATGTGGTGCTTGATAAACTGGCAATGCAGTCAGCGGTGGTTCTGAACGGTCAAAACTTGATGGTGTGATGGTAAAAACAGGATTCAAGTCTTCTTTAATCTCTTTTTCTATGCCCTGTTCAATTTTTTCTTCAATTACATTGGCTTTAATTGAATTTTCAACTGTCAACTCCAATTCACCTTTAGGAACAAAACTGGTTATAATGGCAGATTTATCTTTAATGTATTTATTATAAACCCTAATGATGTCTTCTTCAGTAACTGCTAATATATTCTTGATATCCTGTTTAATAAATGCAGGATCTCCCGCAAATTCACTGTAGATTCCTAACTGAAAAGCTTTATTTAAAATACTAGAAATACCATTATAAAATTCAGTTTCTTGTGAGGCTTTTATTTTGATTAAATCATTTGGTCGGATTCCCTGTTTTTCAAATTTTAGCATTGCTTGCTGTATTGACTCTTTTACATCATCCAAATCAACCCCTGCATTGGCGCGAATACGCACAGTAAAAGTTCCAGCTAGCTCATCCGAATTTTGATAAGCAAAAACACCTGGAGCTTGTTTATTCTCCTCAACAATAGTTGTAAACAATGGTGATTTTTTACCTTCTGACAATACCGATGCTAAAGCATCGAGTGCATAAGCATCTTGATGAAATTGTTCTACTGTTGGATAAGTTAAACGGATTTCTGGTAATTTTGCAAAATTATCTATGTGATAGAGTTTTTTTGTCTCTGTTAACCTGGTTGATTGTGGTTTTAAATCTTCAATAGGGTTTCCTGCTTTTATTTCTCCAAACCAGTTCTGTACTAACTTTTTTGTTGCAACTGGATCAATATCACCGGCAATGACTAATGTGGCATTTGATGGTATATAATATTTATTATAAAACTCACGAACATCGGCCAATGTGGCATTTTGTAAGTCTTCTAAATCTCCTATCACTGTCCAGTTATATGGGTGAGTCGTTGGATACAGGTTTTTTCGGATCACATGACCGGTATGACCGTAGGCACGGTTGTCAACCCGTTGCCTTTTTTCATTTTTTACCACTTGTTTTTCACGTTCTAGAGTTCCTTCAGTGACGGTATTGATCATATAGCCAAAACGATCGGAATCAATCCACATCAGTTTTTCAAAGGCATCTTTAGGAACCACTTCATAGTACATAGTGCCATCATTCCAGGTACCTCCATTTCGCGAGCCACCTAGCTCAGGAATCATTTTTCTGTTTGCACCCATTGGCACATTTTCAGAATTATTAAAAGCCATGTGCTCAAAGAAGTGAGCAAATCCAGTTCGCCCCGCTTTTTCACGATTTGATCCCACATGAGCAATCGTTGCTAAAGCCACAATTGGATCAGAGTGATCTTCGTGCAAAATGACATTTAAACCATTTTCAAGAGTAAATTGTTCAAATGGTAAGTCAAAGTTGATTTCACTGGATTGTTTTTCAATAACCTGTGCTGTTTTTTGAGGGGTTTGACAGGCTCCTAGAGATAACAATGAAGTTATTAAAATTAATTTATTGACGTTACGCATAAGATTACTAATAAATAAAGGGATTTTATTGTAATGCAAATAACCATATATTCACATAGGTAGATAGTCATGGATAGTCTGACGTCCCTGACTTAAACATGAAACCAAATAAACTAAAGCGAGTTTTTTACTGATTAAAAATAAGTTAATACAGTTACGCTGAATAATAACCAAATTTTATTTATACCAATACTTTGTCTAAAAATCAGGAAAGCCGCCAGACAGGTATGGTGACATAGGGACTACATTGAATCATCTCTTTATTTAATCGCCCAATCATGTTAAAAAGATTATTAACTCTTTTAACTTAATATCATGTCACTACTTAAAAATCTGCAAAGCCTTGAAAAACAATATGCCGTTCTGGAACCCACACAACACCAGCGTCATGAGCTGAATAAAAAGATTGAAGATTTTTCTGATGTGTTTTTAGATGACATTGACAACATTGCAGCATTCAACGCAGATGATAAAGTCACTTCTTTATTTAAATTGGATGATCAAAGGCAAAATTTAGATGAAATCCTCTCAATATATCGCAAGGATGTCATAGGCAAGGGCATTGTTGCCTCATCACCTGGTCACTTGGGCTATATACCTGGTGGTGGCATTTATGCCTCATCTCTGGCTGATTATATGGCTGCTGTCAGCAATGAATATGCTGGTATCTATTATGCTTCTCCGGGTGCAGTCCATATTGAAAATGAAACCATAGAATGGTTGAAAAAACTGATTTCGTTCCCCCAATCTGCCGTTGGTAACCTCACTTCTGGTGGCTCCATTGCTAATTTAATTGCACTCACCGCTGCTAGAGATAAATTTAAGATAAAAAATGAAGTGATTAGAAAATCGGTTATTTATTTAAGTCCACAAGTACACCATTGTCTACATAAAGCCGTGCGTATCATTGGCCTTGAAGACATTCAGTATCGCATCATCGATCTGGATGAAAATTCGCGCATGCTTGTTTCGGATCTAGAACAAAAGATACAACACGACAAAGACCAGGGACTCAAGCCCTTTTTAGTGGTGGCATCAGCAGGTACAACCGATACTGGTGCCATTGATCCTTTAGAGCAGATGGCAGATGTCTCTGAAAAACATGGCTTATGGTTTCATATTGATGCAGCTTACGGTGGTTTTTTTATTATGGTAAACTCTAAAAAAGAAGCCTTTAAAGGCATTGAGCGAGCCGACTCTTTGGTCATTGATCCGCACAAAGGCTTATTTTTACCTTATGGTTTGGGCGCAGTATTGGTCAAAGACCGTGAAGCAGTCTTGCACTCACATCATTATTTGGCTAACTACATGCAAGATGCTCATCAGGATCATGTCACTGACTCACCTGCTGATTTATCACCAGAATTAACCCGACATTTTCGAGGTTTGAGGTTGTGGCTGCCATTGAAACTATATGGCTCAGAACCCTTTAAAATCTGTTTGCAACATAAATTACTTTTAACCCAATATTTTAGAAATAGTTTGAAGAACATGGGCTTTAATCTCGGTCCGGAACCAGACTTATCTGTGAGTTATTTTTGGTATGCCTGTGAAGCCAGTATTCAAAATCAATTCAATCGAAAACTGTTGGAATATATACATAAAGATGGAACAGTATTCCTCAGTTCAACATTAATCAATGATCAGTTTGTCATTCGCATGGCAATTTTGGCCTTTAGAACCAATACCAACACCATTGACAAAGCGGTAATCATGATTAAAAAAGCGCTGAAACTTTGCCTAAAAGACTTTAAACTGATCGCTTGAATTCAATGATCATGAGCTTGATGTGATTGTTTGCCAACCTATAGCTAACCTATAATCTTGCCAGTGATTCTACTTTATTAACAGGGCGCTAAAGCTTTCCCTATCACCATTAAAACGATCCATATCAACGGCGCCGGTGATGCCATCAACAGTACCAGACTGTGACCATTGCCAAAAGGTCCAACTTTTCCATCCTACCGGAACTTTT
>JAESTH010000167.1 GCA_016763695.1 Alcanivoracaceae bacterium | reverse complement strand
ACTTCCTGTGTCTTTAATCGTACTTGTTAGTTTAAAACCGAAAGCATCATAGTTACTGGTAACTGAGTTGCCATCAGGGCTGGTGACTTTTTTAACCTGCCCTGTGGCTATGTCATAGTCATCAAAGGTGGTTTCCAGGCCTGTTAAGGCATTGGCATCTGTTACTCTTGTTATAATGGAGGGGAAATAGCCATCAGCAGTGTAACTTGTGGTCACTGTTCTGGATGAGTCGTCACCAGAATGATCAGTTGCTACTGTGGTAACATCGATTATGTTTCCATAGTCATTGTTGGTATTTTGATCAGCAAGATCAGCATCATAGGTAAATTTATTCATACTGATGTCTTTTGTGTTGATATTTACATCTGTACAACCAGTTATTGCTGTAAGATTCAATAATGATGTGTACTGACAATCCAGTTTACGTTGGTTGCTGGCTTTCCAGATAAACTTACTGTAGGTTGTATGTGAACCATCATCCACTATGATACTTCCTGTATCACCATAATCTCTTGTATCATCTACACTTTTTGTTACGTGGGTTGTCTGTAGTTTATCTATCCACCAATTGCTTACACCCGTTTGATCGTAGCTATTAACGGTACTCACTGTTTCTGTTCTGCTTTGCCCTCCTGGGAGGTAACTTGTTATGGTCTGACTCTGGTTTTTAATATTACCATAAATATCATAAGCATCCACCGCACTGAGATCTGTGATAGATTCAGATGATAATGTGCTGTTATTAAGCTCGTAGTTTTTACTGTGTTTATAACTAAGAGGATAATACACAATTGACTCTGTACCATCATAGATCACACTGTTGTGATCACAAACACCATTTGTCAAGGCCTCTCCTTTGTAACAAAAATTTTCTTCACTAATGAGGACATCATCAAATGGTGCACTCAAATCATTAGGGTCTTTTTGTGTAACCATAACTGACTCCAGTTTACCCGCAAGTGGAAAAACCTGATGGAAGGTGGAGACAGAGGCGGTTTCATAGATGGAGCCATCTGCGGGGTTGGATTTAACGGTTATTTTTCTGAAACCTTGAAAACCTCTGCCCTGATTATTGTAGACCGCTTCTTCATAGGCGTATTCGTTTATCGCATCTGTGCCATAGTTGTTGGTCTGGCGCATTTCTGAGACCACATACATGGAGGAATTGAAGTAGAAGTGTTCTCCTACGAGTTGATCTTCATCAACGTAGGAATCATCAGAGAGCCTATCAGGTACAGTATAGAGAGGAAAATCGTATCTCTCATCACTAATATTGCTATTATCTGTTGATAAGGGCTGATACTGCCATTTAACACTGAGATTGTGATCGGGTTTTCCCACACTTGACACTAAACCTGCAGTAGTGCTGTCGTTTCTGGTAATGAAGAATTCACCACTACCTGTTTCGTTTTGCTCAATAACAATATTATCTGCAATTTCATCCATTGCTGCATCGGCATCTATCGCATTTGGATAGTTAGTGGCTATGTATTGTTGTAAAGAAGAATTAAGAGTATCGAATTTGACCAAATCTTCACTACACACTAAGGAACCTGGTGTAAAACCATTATCATAATCATCTGTAAATGGGCAGACTACTCTACTGACATAATCTTGATCACCATCTCCAAACAGGTCTCCGGATGAGTCTTTGGAGCCTATGCGTTTGTATATGGTTGGAATAATATTGGAATCTGCCAGATACATTCCTATTTCTACCATGCTACCACCTTGTTTTGGCTGGATAATAAATGCCTGATGACCATAAACAGATCTGTCGAGTCCTGCAAAGGTGCTGTATTTGTAATAATTAAATTCATCTTCTACTGGTAAAGGGTAATCGTTTATTGAACCTGAACAGATTTCTCTGGTGAAATCAAACCCTCCATCTTCTGGTGGTATAGTACGATCAGCTAATATCTCTTCCCCGTTATCACCCAATTTTGTGTAAGCAGTGACACAAACATCAATCAGTACATCATCTGGATCAGGTAACAAAATATCATTGATGCCATCTGAATTTACATCGGCAAGAACCAGACCTGCAGCCCTTCTGGGAGAACATTTTTGTTTTACATTTGGATTTAATCCTTGCACCCCACCATATTCCACATCGCCACAATCACCATCTTCTGGTAGACCATTGACATGGCCTTTAAGACCAGTTGGTTGAACAGTAGAAAACAGGTTTCCTGATGCAGTGAGTTTACCTGTATTTAGCTGGTATTTCCATTCTGCTGCTCCAGATGTTGGTGGATCTGCTACAAACAAAAAGTCCTCTAGTCCATCTGCGTTAAGATCGGTAAATAGATAGTAGGTCTCTCTTAGGGTTTCATTACCATCAATATCCTCTATACCCAGTTGTTCTACTGTATAACTGTTAAATGTTATGGTCTCCTCATCAACTCCAGTAAAAACAACTTTCCTCAGTCCTTCAGTCCCATTATTTACAAGAATATCTGGATGACCATCAGCATTGAGATCTTGTATGGCTATCTGATCTCTCGCTGAAGAAGAGAAGCCACTATAGTCTATCGTTACAATAGATCGTTCTGTCGAATCAAATTGGGGATTATGTGTGCATGGAGGATTCTCTCCTGCTATAGCGCAGGCAGAGTTTATACCCAGATGCTCTCTGAAATAGACTGTGTTATCACAGATATTACCAGTTGGTCCTGCATCGTTAAAACAGTCATTACCTTCACTTAGTCTGGTATAAATCAAATCTGGATAGCCATCATTATTTATGTCTGCTGTTGTCATGTTTCTATTGGGTTCTGTACCCACCAATGAAGGAACTCCTGTGTTAAAGAGTCTGAACACCTGATCCATCGCCACAGAGGTGGTGCCTGTGGAGATATCCCCTCCTTGCCAGATCGCAATCTGGAAATTATTTGAGTTGGGTAGCAATATTGGATTAAATAACATATCAGTTATGCCATCACCATTGAAATCGGCATTACCAGAACCATTGGTTATTACAGATGGCGATACAGAATTACCATTATTGACTAAAGTAATTTGACCTTTTAATTCGCCCGTGGCGCTATAGGAAAGCAATTGGTAGCTAAAGTCGCCATTTGTATCTTTTACACCCGCTAGCACTTCTTTACTACCATCACCATTGATATCTGCTCCCAAGCGCATAGACTGAATATTGAGTTCATTATCATCTTCACCAAATATGGTTTGTATTGACTTTGTTGATGAAACTTCTAATTGTGAATTGATTAAGGCAACCATTTGTGGATCTACTATAATTGGTGGTATAGATAAATCTCCACCTGCTGGTTTGGTCAGACTATAAACCTGGTCACCCTGCCAACTTGTTTGCAATACGGTACGTGGGGCTATGACCGTGCCCGCTTGTTCAGTGACAAAATCCAAAAGCAATAATCCCTCGCTATTATCATCTACATAGTTAAATCCATAGGTGCGGTGAGTGCCATTTGGAGTGGTGATTACGACATTATTAAGTCGCTGGGTACTTTCAGTTTTTTCATTGGCTAAATATTTAGTAGCATAACCTTTCATCCTATCTTGATAATTAAAGGTGATTATGCGCGTACCATCACTAAAGCCATGACCAGTATAGATTATTTTATCCAGTAACCATTCATTTCTTCCATACCTATTATTATTATCCAAACGATCTGTATAACTGTATTTAATATTATTGTTAAAGCTATCTGTTTCTTTAACAAGTTGCCAAGTAGTCCTTTGTGGCTCGGGTATTACCCCATTTGAGTCTGGTGGCGGATCAAATAGGTTCTGCTGTTGTATATAAGTATTGGTGCGACCTGATTTGGTTTTGACCTCAAACTCTAGTGCTGATATTTTAGTTATTTCGGCAAATGAATCCTGTTCGGTACTGTATGTTGATCCATCTACAAAATAGCTCATCGAACTGTCTGATCTTAACATCAACCTTTGACCATCCAGACACAGGCGGTCATCCGTTGTGAAATCAACCGCATGATTGTTGTCATCCTGTGCCAGAGTCTGTGGACAACGATAGATACTGGAGCCTGCTGATATCGACCAGCCTATACCCAAGGTGCCATTGCCACCTTTGGATGAATAGTTAACTGATACGCTTGGGGTCATGCCATTGCGTCCTGGAGGAATAGCCAACGGTAAATTGTAGGTGGCTGCTCCACCTGATACTCCGCCTGAACCAGGGATGGGCCCAGCGCCTTGTTGATGGGTAATTTCGGCTTCTATAGAATAGTTTTGTCCATCCGCAGCCACTCCAACTGGCGCATCATCAACAGTTGGTATCACTACTGTTGGTGGCTTTGAACAGTCACCACTATTACAGGATTCAATGATCAATAAAGCTGATTGAGCTATGGTTATCCATTGCCCTACTTGGCGTATCGCTGGTTTACGTAGCTCGAATTCGTAAGTGCCCACAGGCAGGTTGGCACATTTATAACTGCTAACAAGGTATTGATTGTCAGGTAGAGATACACAATCACCCACACTCATGGGCAGTTCAGCAAAATCAGTCATACCATCAGTCTTATAAAACGCCTGAATATCTGTATCCCCAGAGTCTGTATACCAGTTAAATTTTACTATACAGGGACCAACCACATCTGGATCACAAGTGGTTTCCAGTTGGGTATCATCTAAGGTGTTGTATTGAATATTGCCATAGATATCCTGTATGTTAAAACCAATATGATGCAGGTTGGCCACTTTGACCATGGTTTTCATATTGATGGCGCTGCCTATGGATTTATTAGCCCAGCGGCTATTGAAGCCTAATGATGTATCTTCAATAATAGAGTTGATATCCATATTGATGTCCATCCAGAACTGTGCCTCCTGGTATCTATTGCCTGTTATGGCAAAGCTTCTGCCACCTTTGGCAACGAAACCGAATTCATTATCACTTCTGACATCCGAGGAGTGGCTATAACCTAAGGGATTAAAGGCATTTACTATGGTAAAAAAGTTGTTAGAACTTGCTCCAAATCCATCATTTTCATTGAGGTAGCCATCAAAATAATCATCAACTGGCTCATTACAGGTGTCTGCACATGTTTGTGACTGTACCCAAAGCGGTTCCTGAATGGCATTGCTATTACTTTCATTTCCATCAAAGATAAAATAGTCTACTACTTCCAGGTTTTTTGTTTTCCACACCAGAATGTCCGCATCATGAGTGGCATCTGCGGTCTCTCTGTATTGCCAAACACCCTGAAAATGCTCGCCATCATGATCTAGGCCAAAGCGAGCGACATCGGTATCACTGACTAGGCGTATGCTTGCCAGTTCTAGCGGTATACTCAGGGAGTCTACCCGATCAATGCCACTTACATTCTCAATATTGTAGGTGATTTTAAATTTATTGGCTACATCTGTATCATCATGATCTATATTTTGATAGCTGGTCATGAGGCCAAAACCATCGTCTATATCCAGCTCAACTATTGCATTATTTTCATCGAGAAAATCCTGATTCAACAGCACTTTGATTGTTCCTACATTATTTTCATTTCTGCTATTATTTTCTAAGTTTGTATAAAGCAGTTGACCCGTAAAAAACTGATTACCAGCTCCATCAAATTGCTGTAATTTCAAGGTAGAGCTCATCCATACTGGAGACCACAGGCCATTAATATTTCTATAGGTGACCCAGTAGGCCAGTAAATCGTAGTTATCATTAAGCTCTTTATCAGGGTTTTCACTGTTGTTTTTCCAGTAGAAATACCAGCCTGTTCCTGCCTGGTATGGGTTCCACCACAGCCCTGGCTGTATATCTATTGGCCCTTGTATTGCTGCTTTTGTGAAGGCTTTGCTTATTGGTTCTTCATCTTTTAGACTGGTTTTAATGCTCAGTGATTTATAGCCTGTATCTGTGTTTAAATCAACGATTTTGCCATTGGTACAGCCTATGCCATCATAGCAAGCTTTTATTCTCCAGAGTCCATCGCTATTAACACGTACTCCACTTGAGCAGTCCTCTGTTGTTGACCAACGTCTTTGTGAGTCACGGCTTTCTGAACGGTGTATTATTGACTGTTTAGCATAAAAGTTTTCAGCCGCTACTTGTGAAGCATCAATATGTTTCAGAGGTTGTAATTTATTCACACATGAATTGAGCGATAAGTGATTGGATAAGGAGGTGTTACCATAAATGCCCAAGTCTTTATTTTTGCCGCTATTGGATATGTTTTCTTTGCTTAGGTAAAAATAATCTGGTGTGCTTGAGTTGTTATTATCGTGGTAATCCCAACGCACTGCCTGTTTATGAAAGTAACCCGCAGATGCACGGTTAGGATAAAAAGCAACCCCTCCAAGATCAAACCAGTAATCAAAATCATTTCCTGTACACTTACTACCATCATAATAAGGGTCACTTGTATCAACATTACATTGCACTCTGTGCAAGTAGACTGATGTAAAGTTAGGATCTTCACTTGGGGCACCTGTAATGTGAGAAAGGTGGTTTTGGTTTTTAATTGTTCTTGTTACTGTTGTATTGAACTGTAGTGCACTTGCAGAACAGTGTTCTAATGATTCTGTATCGTTAATACAGGCGTAGATCAGATACTTGTAGTTACCATTAACTTTTCTGATTAGTTTTAATGTTGCACTGTCATTGCTGTCTACATCAATTGTATAAACTTCGATATTGGTATTATCTATAATAGGTGGACCATCAATAACTGGTACTGGCTGAGTTTCTTCAACTTTGAAATAGTCTACATTTAAATCATTAGGGTTTTTAGTAAAGGATAAAGATATATCGCCTGTGGTTGTAGTTATGGTGGTGGCTTGTGATGTGACTGGTGCACTTAGGTCAGCAGGTGTTGACACATCAATAATGACACTGGTGCTTTGACCACATAATATCTCACCAATGTCTGTATTTTTACAGGCTTTTATTTTGTAGTTGTAGCCAAAATAATCATCAATATCTATTGAGGCTGTATTGTATGCGCTATTGCCTATTACATAGGTAACTGGTGGTATGCTCGATGTGGTTGTCTGTAAGGCACCAGGTAAGACCATAAAGAAATCAGGGGTACTGGAATCTATGCCGGTTATTTCACCTAGATAATCGAAACTCAGGTTTAATGTTCCTGCATTTTGATCTAGCCAGTTATATTGTAAATTGGTGACTTTATCCAAACCCAGTGTAGTGATGGTACTTTGCCAGTCTCCACAGGAAACTAAGGGGTTTTCAGGATCACTTGTTTCTGTGCATGCTCGTACCTCAAAGCTACCTGTTGCCTGTGAGGCAAGATCAAGAGATAATGGTAGTTCAAACTCAAAGGGAATAGTTCGAACTTCTGTGCCATTGATTCTTATTTCATATGTAGTTACTCCCCATATATCATGATCTGTTTGTGACCAGTTTAGTGAATAGTTATAGGACAGGGGGTCTTTTATGGCAGTAAAGTCCAAAACAAGCTCTGGATGACAAGTATTAGGCAAGATAAATGTTTTGGGATTATTTCTTGCGGGGCATGCTGACATGGTTTTTTCAATACTATTTTCAGTTACTGTAACAGGAACAGTCATATCTAAAACATTATTGTCATCCCATAATATCTTACTTTCATAAAGGTCTTTACAGCTCATGTTATTTGATCCATCCAATCTAACCATTAGAGGAATCAAAGGTGGATTGATATATAGACCACCATTGCTACTATTTATAAAGTTTCTTGCTGGCTTAATAAGGTTGACTATATCTAATTGGGCATTATTTCTCACCGAAAGAAAATTAACAGGGCGTCCGCCTTTTAGTTTTCCAATATTGGTATTTTCTATATTTAATCCACAAAATCCCGCAAAATCATTAATGTAATGATCTCCAGTTAAATTTACTGCATTTGTCACATTTAAGTATTTAAGCCCATTAATACCTGAACATTCTGAAATTGAAGTGACCTGATCACCTTCTAGTTCTACAGTTTCTATATCAAAGCCTGATAATCCTGCACAACTGCTGATTATATTGTTGTTTAGTTTTAGTACAGTTAAGCTGACTGGTAAGTTTACGAATCCTGTTGCAATTTGATTATCACTTAAATCTAAAAATTCCAGGGTATTATTTGTTGATAAATCTGGCAGGCTGGTTAAGCCCATATTATTCAAGTATAGATCTTTGAGTTCGGTGAGATTACCCAAGGATAAATTTATATTTAAGTTATCTTCAAGTGATAACAGACTTAAATAGGCCAAGTCATATAAAGCTGAGAGATCTGTCACTGCGGGATTATTATTTATGACTAGTGACTGGAGGTTTGTGAAGTCAGCGAGTTGTAGAATATCAGAATCCTGTAAATTGCTATTTCTACAATCAAGCAGGGTAAAAACATGTAGTGGGAAGATATCTTGATAACCAGCACTATTGATACAGGTTTTTAGTGCTCCAGTTAAATCAATGACTCTTAACATACCATGTGTTGCTACGTATAATGTTTGATCAGTCCAGCCACTTGTTATGTATTCAACTGATTTTTGTTGGGATTTTATGGTTGATGTTGGTGCACTGATATAAACCGCCTGTACCTGTACACTATATTGACCTTGTTCTGCATCTTTAATTTTTAATTGCAGGTTTTTATTTAATTTGCCATTTCTTTTTAGTTTGGGTTCTACTTTAAATATTTCATATGATTGACTATTTTTACTCAGATAAACATTGTAATGTGAGATTTTATATGGGCTGTTTGCTGGCAGTGGCGCAGGCTCTTTCCAGGTAACTTTATAGGTGGTTGGAAATTCTCCCTGTGGATTTGCTTTTGCCTTTATTTTTAGATTTCTTGGCTGATGAAAGCTCGCGTCAGTAGTTAAATCATCTCCAACACATGTTTCGCAACCCCCTGATTCAATAAGCTGCCCATCACTATTTGGTAAAGGTTGAGCCAATAACCATTGGCTTATGGCCTCTTCAATCTTTGCTGAATCATAAAAACCTGCATCCAAAAATACTTGATCCACAATATCGTCATAGACTATCTCAGGCATATTATCAGGTATACTTGCCTGGCTGTGTAATGTTGTTGTCAGTAATATTAATAATGCTAATCTTTTCATATTTATATCCATTTATTGCTGTTGGTTGGGTCTTTTTGAAATCTTTTTAGGTTATTTTGGTGGGCTACATATATATACGCGTAATCTGGACAAAAAATAGTCAAATTATTTGAAAATAATTGAATTATTTTTTTAGTTACTTTAATTTTGTGCAGATTCACAAGGTCTTCCTGTCAATTTTTTATTTCATTAAGCCATTATGACGATTGAAATAGGTTTGTATATAGGAAATCAACGTTGTGTTTGTAGGAAATTTCCTACAACGTGTAGGAGATTTCATGTTTCTTTATTTTCGGTTGATCTCAATCTTTACGATTTGGAAGTTTAATGGAGGTTATTCTCAAAACTTGAGAATACAAAATATTTTATTGGCTTTAAGTAAAATCAGGTTTGAATACTTAACAATTTTTCAAATCTGATGATATCTTCTTTGGTATCAATACCATGAGGCATGGTTTGTTTGGCACATTTTGCTATAATTCTGAAACCATGTGACATGGCACGTAATTGTTCCAGAGATTCGGTGTCTTCCAACTTTGTAGGTTTGAGTTGTGAAAAGCTTTTAAGAAAACTTGCTCGATAAGCATATAAACCAATGTGGTGTTTGTAGTTTATATTTTGATCTAACTGTTGTAATGGGAAATGTTTTCTTGAGTGAGGAATAGCGGATCGAGAAAAATACAGGGCATAATCACTTTCATCACTGACTAGTTTAACATTATTGGGATTAATCAAATCTTGGTAATTATTTATTGCCTGATACAAAGTTGCAATTGATGCTTGCGGATTATCTCTCAAAGCGGCAATTAATTGTTCTATATTGACTTTAGGAGTCATGGGCTCATCTCCCTGATAATTGACCACAATGGTGTCATCTGACCACTCCATCATGTTTGCCACTTCTGCAATCCTGTCAGTGCCAGAGTGATGATTATGTGAAGTCATAATAGCCTGATAACCTGATACTTCTACTAATTTTTTAATCCGCTCGTCATCTGTTGCTACTATCATCTGCTTGGCATTTATTTTTGCCGCTGACTCAAGTGCCCAAATGATCAAGGGTTTACCTGCTATTTCTAACAACGGTTTACCTGGCAATCGAGTGGATTGATATCTTGCTGGTAAACAAATGACTATATTAGGTTTCATTTCATTGTTTCTATAACTAAGTTTATAACATCTTTCTTTGTTTGCGGTTTAACCACTAATTTTAACACCACTACCCATACATTATCTAATTTCATATCACTGCATTTGACCGCATCTTTCTCAGTAATAAAAATGGGGTCGTCATTATCAAATTGAAAATGTTGTTCTGTGAGTTTTTCATGATCATCGAGAGGGTTTTTGACTACCGCTAATCCTTGTTCCGACAGCATGTTAAAGAAACTATCTGGGTGAGCTATACCTGCAACTGCGTTGATATGTTGATTTCTGAATGACTCCATCGATTTTTGCTTTTTAATATTGCCTAATGCATATACCATAAATGGCTGATATTCAAAAAAGTGTGCTCCTGGTTTTTTACCTTTGTATATAACCGTATCGACAGAATCCAGCCTCGGTTTGAGCTCTCGCAAGGGCCCTGCGGGTAATAACCTTTCATTGCCTAATCCATATTTCGCATCAATCAAGGTAATCTCCAAATCACGTTGTAACGCATAATGCTGCATACCATCATCCGAAATGATTATATTCACACGGTAGTCTAATAATAGTTTACGTGCTGCTTTGACTCTATTTTTCCCCACAAATACTGGAGCATTTGTGTGTTTAGCAATCAACAAAGCCTCATCTCCACTGGCTTTGGCTGAAGTTTGAGGAATGACCAGCAAGGGTTCATGCTCTCTTTTGCCACCATAACCACGAGATACAACCCCTACTTTATAGCCACTGGCCTGGAGTTGGTTAACCAGCCAAATTACAAATGGCGTTTTACCAACACCTCCAACAGTGATGTTTCCAATAATGACAACCGGGCACTTTATTTTATGTGACTTTAACAAACCAATTTTATATAGTTTTCGCCTCAGACCACTTAGCATTGCAAAAATTTTTGATGACAGAATATAAAGAAAAGGAATTTTCGCACCTTTGTACCAAATACTGTTGAGTTGTTTTTGTTTTGAATTAGCCATTGCTTTTATTTTGAAGACACCTGAATTTGATGTAAGTTTGCATATATCCCACCATGAGCTAAAAGTTGTGTGTGTGTGCCCATTTCTGCGATTTTACCCTGTGACATCACCACTACAATATCTGCTTTTTCTATGGTTGATAAACGATGGGCTATT